>VGTJ01000011.1 GCA_016874775.1 Deltaproteobacteria bacterium | reverse complement strand
GCGCTTGGAGGTGGTGCGCCGTTCGGCAGACGCCAAAGGCTTTACCGTGTTGCCCCGCCGCTGGGTGGTGGAGCGGTCCTTCGGTTGGCTGGGGCGCTAGCGGCGCTTGTGTCGGGACTTCGAACATACCACCGTTTCCAGTGACGCTATGGTGTACTTGGCCAGTATCCGGCGCACGCTGCGGATGGTGACGACGGAAAATACGAATTAAAAAACACTTTCTAAGGGCGACGGCGAGAGAGTCTGCAATCTCACAAGCTAGGTCGATGTGGTCAGGGATAAAAAAGTGCGGCGTATTAGCTCCGATATTTAACGAGCCAATCTGTTGGTCATCGACAATGAGTGGAACATTGACGAATGATCGTAGGCCTTCCCGCTGCAGATCCTGCCAGATGGGGGGAAGGACGGGTAAGCTGGTTAGATCGTCGACCTTCGAAACCTCTGCTCGACGCGGATGGAGGTCACTCCCTCTTGCTAATGGGAAAACTACTCCAGCTGGGACATCTGTTTCAACTTCTGTGTGGACAGCAAGAAGAGTGAACGTCTGCGCAGCTCTATCAGAGAGCGAGACGCTAATGCGCCAACAGGGAATAATTTTTCGTAAGTGTTCGATCGCAATCTGGGCGACCGCTTGAGGGGACTGCGCGGCGAGAATGGCGCGATTCATTTCATGGAGGACCCGTAAACGCGTAGTAGAGTCTGGGCGCGCAGCCTCAACGGTTGTTGCTGGTGCATTCGTTCTTACAGAGGTCATGATATTCTCTAACTGTTGGTGTGTAAAATTTTCGACTATTGGCCTACCACTATGCCGCGAGATGACGTATCTACTCGCTACATCAGTCCACAGATCATTGGTCACCTGTGATGTCACTATGAGTGAAACGAAGGGTCTCTCGGAGAGATTCTTCGCTACGTTCAGAATGACACGTCCGTTGGGCTCTCGCGTAAAGTGTGCGAATGTTTTATGGCCCGATTTAGCATTCATCACCAATCTTAACGTACCACTCTGAAGGAACGCCAATTCCAGCCCTTACCTGACAGTTTCGGTCACTCGTCGCCCCGGCACCATAGGATGCCAAAATCCTTTACCAGTTGGGAAGGGCGATCCTTAACAAAAACTACGTAGAATCCGTGACAGAAATACGTAGAGGGAGCGTTCATTAACATAGAGGTGCACCTACCACATTGTTTCCGAATTATTCAATAATGCTCTTGATCATGGTGTGCTTGAGGTGGACTCCCGGCTTAAGGAATTAGCTGGTGGCTTTGAGGAATATACGCGCGTGCGCGCTGAACGTTTGCGCGTCTTACGGTCAGGGCAGATTGAGGTTGAGATTGAGCATGTGTGGCACGCGGAGCCGCAATGCTTGCAAATCCGTGTCAAAGATAATGGTCGCGGATTCGATCATGAGGCGGTGATGTTGGACAGCGTTGCACGGAAAGCAGAGCGCTACGGACGCGGTATCGCAATAGTCTGTGATCTTTGCGAGAGTGTGACGTATGTGGGGAACGGCAATGAGGGTATTGCCCGGTATCAGTTGAATTGCGGCACGACAGGAGTCTGAGATAGCGCTACCGGCCGTGCCTGGTACGATTGCTAGTCCGCAAACCGCGGCATCACCTTCTTGGCAAACAATTCCAACGAACTTAAGACTTGCTCGATTGGCGAGATCCCTTGGGGCAGAAGGAAGAAGCATTCTTTGATCGGAAACGTCTTTGCCGCTTCTTCAATGCGTCGTGAGATGAAATCTGGGTCGCCGACCAGATACTCTGGATGACCTTGCGCGAACGGCACGAACCATTGGTCCCACATCCATTTCACGTCTTGTGACCATTCCTGTGCGGTTGCCATTGTCGGAGCACAGATCAGCGAACCGCCCCATGCTGCTTCGTCTCCAGGCTGAACGTTATGTCCATGCTTAGCAGCTTCTTCGTTGTATGCTCGCCAGAGGTTCTTGCAGAATTGTAAATCCGAAGCGAGGACAATCGGTTTTCCGGCATATTGCGCCCAGAAGAGGGCAGTCCGCATACTATGCGTGAACCCGCCGTATAGGGGAGGATGGGGATTCTGAAACGGCTTGGGCGCAATACCAATCTCACGCACACGCATATCAGCGTCTACGCCAGTACCATACTTAGTGTAGACCGGCTGCACGTGCGGATTGATCATATCCTTAGGCGGAATAGTGAAATACTTGCCATGGTAACTAAATGTATCTTTTTTCCAAGCAGTCAGAACGATATCAACAAACTCTTTGAAGTATTCCCGGTTGATATTGTCGTCTTCGCTGTTGCGGTTCCAATCTCCCACAGCGTTGAGGTCCTGGCGAATACGGAAGTTATGAACCCAACGCGCTTGATAGCCTCGGACGATGCCAACGCCCAAGCGACCGCGGAGCATGTGATCCAACGTCGCAATGTACTCAGCAGTACGGACTGGATTATGTGTGGGGGCAACAAAACCCACCATGTTGATGCGCAGGCGCTTGCTGTGTTGTCCCATCCACATGGAGAGCAAGCCGGGTTCATTGCTGGCTTCAAAGCCTTCGATTTGTAAATGGTGTTCAGGATGACCAATACCAGCGTAGCCTGCTTCATCGGCAAAGCGTGTAATCTGCGCAACTTCATCCAACATACGTTGGTAGAGTTCTGGACGTTTTCCCGCCATACCGGCAGCTAACTCATGCCGACGCCCTAAGGTAGCATAAACGAAGAGGTGAAACTTCATGTGAGATATCCCTTCATTGTCACGAATTACGGGAGCACCACGATTGAGTCTGCCCCCTGGCTGGGAAACGTATACGAGAATTGTCCTGGATGGTCAAACGTTGCTGACGGGAAAGAGGGGATATTTGAGGGTGCTCTAGCGGGCATGCTACGATTTCCAGCAGATACTGTCAGATGTCACGGGGAGGTGGAGGGGACACGCTCTCCTGAGTCATCAAGAACAAGGAGAGAATAAGGAATGGTAGAGAAGCGTCCAGATCAAGGGGGCAATGTAAAACAAAAACACCAAGAACGAAAAATCAGTGAGGAAAAATCTGTCAGTCGGCGGACGTTTCTGACCAGAGTCGGCACTCTTACTGCCGCCGGTGTTGTTGCTGATACCGTTGGCCTTGGGTCCATGACTGGAGAAACCAATGTCGCCGAAGCGGCAGCAATTGGGCCAGATACGCCCAAAAAACGACGCGAGCAAGCCTTCAAAATTCGTCGCGATGCGGCAAAGTTTCAGCGCGATTTTCCTCTGCCTGATCATCCTGACAATGGGGACGAGGCGTTTTTTGCCAATAAGATCGGCAGCTATTCCAAAGCGCTTCCGCATAACGATTTAGGACACGTTGACCTCCCTGCGTATAGCGCTTTGATTAGTGCTCTCACCTCTGGTGATCCGAACGCGTTTGAAGCGATCCCCCAGGGGGGGAGTGTGAAACAGGCTGACCCACAAGCGGCGTTTGCCTTCTCACTCGAAGGTCCAGACTCTCACCATCTTACGATGATTCCACCTCCGACCTTCAGTAGTCAGGAAGAAGCTGGGGAGATGGCGGAACTCTATTGGCAAGCACTCACCCGCGACGTGCCGTTTGTCGAGTATGATACTGATCTGTCAACGCGAGGGGCGGCGGTCGATTTGTCGAAATTTTCCATTTTCAGAGGTCCGAAGCTCGGCGGTGTGGTGACAACCGGAACGCTCTTTCGTGGCAATACTCCAGGTGATCTCACCGGGCCGTATATTTCTCAGTTTCTCTGGAAAGATATTCCGTACGGAACGCAGACCATCGTACAACGGTACTGTGTTCCAGTTGAAGGGAACGACTTCATGACCAGCTATGCCGAATGGCTGAGCATCCAGAAAGGCTTTCCGCCAACGGCAAGCATCACTTTCGACTCGACGCCTCGTTACGTCAGCACTGGACGAGACTTAGCTGAGTATCTGCATCGCGACTGTACGTATCAGGCGTTTCTCAATACGGCATTGATCCTGCTCGGCTTTGGTGGCGCGGCGCTGGATGATGCGAATCCATATAAAACGGCGGCTAAACAAGGTGGCTTTATCACGTTTGGTGGACCACATATTCTGGATCTTGTTACTCGTGTGGCGAATGAAGCGTTGAAAGCGGCATGGTATCAGAAATGGCTGGTACACCGACGCCTACGTCCTGAAGCGTTTGGTGGTCATGTGCATAACCATAAAGTCGGCGCCGCGAATTATCCGATCCATCCCGAGATTCTCAATTCACCGGTGCTGAACGCCGTATTCAGCAAGTACGGAACGTATCTCTTGCCAACGGCCTATCCTGAAGGATGTCCGACACACCCTGCCTATCCCGCAGGGCATGCCACGATTGCGGGAGCGTGTTCGACGGTGCTGAAGGCCTTCTTCAAGGAAGCTCTTGCGGTGCCCAACCCGGTGGTTGCGAATGCTGATGGGACGGCACTTGATGGGTACTCTGGTCCAGTGCTCACTATTGGTGGAGAACTCAACAAGCTGGCGACGAATAGTTCTTTAGGGCGCGATACTGCTGGTGTACATTGGCGTTCGGATGGAATCGAGGGCCTCAAGCTTGGCGAAGCCGTGGCGATCGGCATTCTGACCGACTTTCGTGCGACCTATAACGAGTTCTTTGGTGGATTCTCTCTGACGAAGTTCGATGGCACGACGATCACTGTTTGATAGAGTGACGTGCTCGGTTGATGTGTTGGTTTTCGTGAGGCTGTTAGTCTCTGTGCCCTCATGCGGATGAGGTCTTGCCATTTCTGGTAGTGGTTCAGGGCAATAGTGTTCGGCACTCGCTATGTACGTATGCAGAGGGGTCCCTTCTCCCCTGCGGGGAGAAGGACAGGATGAGGGGAGAAAGCGTGGGTGTGACTGACTTGCCTAGCGCGTTACCCTCACCCCAGCCCTCTATTACGGGTCGGCTTCTACGCTGAGAAAAGACGAGACGTCATTCCCGCGAATGTGGGAATCCAGGGGAAATACGCAATCGTTCAGGGGTGAAGCTCCTGGATGCCCGCCTGCGCGGGCATGACGAACAGGCGGCTCCTAACGACGGGAAATCCGCGCCAATTGAGGCTTGGATAAAAAACCTACCCTTATGAGCCCTAGCCCTCTCCCTGGCAGGGAGAGGGAAGTGGCAGCCGCCGCCTGTCGGTGGTCAAGTTTTGTGCCGAACGGTACTGGGTTCAGGCTAAGGCGTGGATGCGTCTTTGTAGAGGTGGCGCGAGATGGCCGCCCAGGAACACCGCACCCACATTCGGGTGCCCCTACAAGACAAAACCAACCTGAAGCGACACGCCATCTCCCTACGGCTTGACTCTCTTTCCTAGCTTTCCTAATGTTGCCCGCAACTTTAGAGGAGATAAGCCCGCGCTCGCGGTTTGTGAGTACAAGCATGTTCAAACACTTTGGGGCAGTCGTGATCGGTCTTGTGTTGAGTTGTGGCTTACCTGAGCAAGGCAGGGCGCAACCTGCCCAGGTCTACATTGATTCTGCGCTGCTTGCGATCGGCGGACGCGAGGCTCTCCTCGCCATTAAGAGCCAACGGGTCGTCAGTCACGGTGAGAGTTTCGAACCTGAACAAACTGTGCAGCCTGGAGCTGAGGTCCCACGGAAAGTGGCGAATTTTACCTGTACCCTGTTGCGTGACCTTAACACCGGAAGAATCCGCTATGACTGGCAGCGTGAGACGATTTATCCGTTTGCGCTGCCCTGGAAATACACAGAAATTATCAACGGCGACGAAGGTGCCATCATCGGGAAAGATGGCGCACGAAGCCCGGATAAGCGACCAGCCTCGGCTGCGCGCATGGCGGCGCGGAGAAAAGAACTGAGCCGAGCGCCGGTCTCGATTCTTATCAACGCACTGACGCGCTCAAGTTCGTTCTTGCGTTTGGGTGATCAATTGATCAAAGGCCGTTTGCATTACATCGTTGCTTACACAGATCGCGGACAGCAAGTGTTGCTAGCTCTTGATGCGGAAACGCGCCTCTTGCGGAAAGTGACCTTTCTTGAAGACGACCCAGTGGCTGGAGATACGCAAAACGAACTGTTCTTTGATGATTGGCGGCAAGTGGGTACAGTCAAAATGCCGTTTAGCTTACAGTACCGGATCAACGGGTTGGATGTCGCAACAGAGATCATCGATTCGCTAGAGCATGACGTGGAGGTAACAGAATCTGATTTCACGATTCCCGAGGACCTCAAGCAGATTGACCCAGCTGATGGCAGTTGGGGGGAGCGGCGTTCTCTCTGGTTGTTGCGTCGCATTGCCTTAGCGAGCCCCCTTGATGATCTCCAAACCCAGGTCCAACTCAGCGAAGTAGGGAAGGGTGTGTTTCACGTGACCGGTGGAACGCACCATAGCTTAGTGGTTGAAATGAAAGATCACTTGATTGTTGTTGATGCCCCGCTCTATGAAGAGCGTTCGCTAGCGGTGCTTACCGCACTCGAGAGCCGATTTCCCGGGAAAGCGGTGCGCAGCGTTGTGAGTACCCATTTCCATAATGATCACTCGGGTGGACTGAGAGCCTATGCAGCCGTCGGTGCAACGATTGTCACAGGGAAGGCGAGCGAAGCATTCGTGCAGAAAATGTTGCAGGCTCAGCACACCTACGTTCCGGATAGTCTACAGAAAACGCAAAAGCCTGGGCCAATAGAAACTGTGGAGAGTGACAAGAAGGTGCTTACTGACGGGGAGCAAGCTGTAGAAGTCTATCCGATCCCCAATGCCCATGCTGAAGGTATGCTCGCTGCCTATGTTCCGCATGCGAAACTGCTTTTTGTCTCAGATCTGTTTTCACCGGGTGCACCACGACAACCGCCAGAATGGCCTAAGGAGTTGCTTGACAGTATTACTGCTGCTGGGATCGCAGTTGAGCGGATTGCCGGTGGACACGGGAATAAGGTGGCAACGATTGCGGAGTTGCGACAGGCTGCGGCACAGTAAGAAAAACACAATGGCTAATCCGTAAAACGTAAGTGAGGAGGAGCGGGGAACGTATTACGTTTTATGCTTGCGGTACCCATGACATGTTACGTAGTCCATACGTCTAGCAATGATAGACTATCGATCACCGTGTGACGACACATTCTGGATGGCCGCAGCCCTCGCTGAATCTGCTTTAGCGGAAGCAGAAGGAGAGGTCCCGGTTGGCGCGGTGCTCGTTGCGAACGATGAGATTATCGGTCGTGGGCACAATCAACCCATCCAACGACATGACCCAACTGGGCATGCAGAAATTCTTGCGCTTCGAGATGCCGCCGCGGCATTGAAAAACTATCGTCTTCCTGGAACCACACTCTATGTGACAGTTGAACCGTGCCTCATGTGTATGGGAGCGTTGTTGCACGCCCGAGTGCAACGGCTTGTCTTCGGCTGCTATGACCCCAAAGCCGGTGCTGCTGGTTCGCTGTACGACGTCTCAAATGATCCTCGCCTAAATCATCGATTGGAAGTGACGGCGGGAGTGCGAGAAGCGGAGTGTCGAGCGCTCTTGCAAACGTTCTTTCGCAATCGAAGGGGGAAAGGCTAGTAGTCAGACAATTTAATTTTGAGGAGTTCAAGTTCGTCATGCCCGCGCAGGCGGGCATCCAGGATCTTCCAGCAGGTGTCTCCGCTTATGCCCCCTGGATTCCCGCATTCGCGGGAATGACGTGTCTCGGTTATCCATCAGAACTTTCTGAACTGACTACTAGCTCGTTGCTCGGTCTTACTGACAACTGATTACTGACTGCTGCCGTCGGCACTACCTTTTTCGAACCCTTGTATGAGCAATGCACGATCTGCCTGGGAGTATTGCGCAAGAATTGTTAATTGCTCGCTTGGAGTTGCTGCTGCAATCTGTGCTGCGATGTCTCGGGAGGTGCGTATATGAAAACTTGTTCTGTACGGTTTGACCTCCGCCAGAATGCTTTCAGCCGTTCGTAATGGGCCAGCCATGACTTTGATTTCTGTGACCAGGAATGTATACCGCTTCTGATCTCCTGGGAGTTTTAAGGTGACGACCGGTAGCAGGTTGTTGGGAGACAGCGTGGGGTTGAGGAAGCCGACCAACTTGACCAATGGCCTCAGTGGCGGTGCGAGAGAAGGATGCTGATGTTGGCCGTAGGCGACGGGTAACGAGAGGGATAAGAAGGCCACAGCAACTATGCAAAGGAGCCCAGCCTTGGATAGAGACATACATTCCCCTCCATCGTGGACGGTAGTGATAACTTCCCTATGCTAATCTCGTTCTTGTTGTGGGACAATCCGGCCTTTCGTCCGTAGTAGAAATCACTTATAGTACAAAAAGTACGGAGAGATGGCAGAGCCCGGTTGATCGCGCACGACTCGAAATCGTGTATGCCGTAAGGCATCGGGGGTTCAAATCCCCCTCTCTCCGCTGGAATTCTGCCTCTGAGTCTTTGGGAACTTTCCGGCATTACCGTGAGTTAACAGAGAAATCGTGTAACTTAACCTACCAACGAGAGGCCCACCGATTGTATGGATATTGGACTTGGCATCGCAGTACTTGCAGGTTTTCTGTCGTTTGTCTCGCCGTGTGTACTTCCTATTGTACCTGGGTATCTGACGTTCATTACGGGAATGAGCTTTGATGAATTAACCAGCCAACAAAATCGTTCGCAACTGGTTCTCAGTGCGATTACCAAAAGCCTGCCATTCGTTCTCGGATTCTCACTCGTGTTTATTTCTCTTGGCGCTTCTGCCTCTGCTATTGGCGGAGTGTTACGCGAGAATCTCGGGTTAATGAAACAAATTGCTGGTGTCGGTATCGTCATTCTTGGTTTACATCTTGCTGGGTTGTTGCCGATCCCAGCATTGCTCAGAGACCGCCGTTTATCTGGTGAACCGACCAGTCCGGGCATGGGGCGAGCTTTTGTAGCAGGCATCTTCTTTGCCTTCGGCTGGACGCCGTGTGTCGGACCGATTCTGGCCGCCATTCTCACAATGGCAGCGACTGCCGAGACTCTCACGCGTGGGGTGTTTTTGCTTGCCGCGTACTCGCTCGGGTTAGGCATTCCTTTTATCCTTTCCGCTGCATTCTTAAATGGGTTCTTGTCGTTCTTTAAGGGCATGAAAGGCTATTTGCGACAGCTTGAGGTCGCGAGTGGGGTGCTCCTTATTCTTGTTGGCGGCTTGATCTTCACCGATAAGATGGGGTGGATAGCTTCGAAATTTACTTTCCTCAATGCTGAAGAATTATTGACGTTGGAGAATTCCTCATCGACCGTAGAGCCAAAAGAAGCAGTGGCAGCGGCGCCGCCCAAGACGGCGTATGGCCCATATGATTTTGCGCTCACCTCAATTGATGGTGAGGCGGTCAAATTGTCTGACTACCAAGGCAAAGTGGTGTTAGTGAATTTCTGGGCCACGTGGTGCGGTCCGTGTGTGGTCGAGACGCCAGCTCTGGTACGGATGTATCACAAGTATCGAGACCGTGGGTTTCAGGTCATCGGTGTCGCAATGCAGAGTGAAGAAGATAACGTCAAGCATTTTGTTGACAAATACCGGGTCCCCTATGCGATTGCACGTGATACCACCAGTGAGGTGGGATTGCGATACCAAGTGTTTGCCTTGCCTAGTAGCTTTCTCTTTACTGGTGATGGAAAGGTCAAGAAAGCCTTTATGGGCTTTGTTGAAGAGTCGCAGTTAGAGAAGGAATTAGAAGCGGTGTTTACGGCAAGCCCAGCGCCTCAGCCTCTCCAACAACCGCAGGCTGAAGGGGTGTCGTTCCGAGACGCACGATAGGAACTCTCGTTTTGCATCGACGAGTGCAGGTAGGGGCATGGCACGCCGTGCCCCTACGCGTTTGAAAGAAGGAGAAGCAAGAGAGGGAAAGGTATGGATTTAGGCGGTTTTCGTCACACCGTCGCTAACACCACGAGTGACAGCTTCGCCATTGAGCTTCATGCCGGAGATTTACACTGGAAACTTGACGAACCGGTCACAATGGGTGGTAACGGTGTGGTTCCTGATCCCGTGACCTCGTTTCTCGGTGCTTTGTGTGGCTGCCTACTGATTTCTCTGCAAATCACTGCCCGTGCGCGCCAAGTGCCACTAGCGGGAGCGACGATGTCAGCGAAAGCGAATGAAAAGGGGTTCGTGAAAACTCTCGATGTGGAGCTGACCGTGCGAAGTGACGCGCAGGAGGAGAAAATCCGCACGATCGTCGAGCGAGCAGAAAAAGGTTGCTACATCAAAGGGCTGTTGAAAGAGAGTATCGAGTATCGGCTCAATCTCATCATTCTGCCGGCGCAAGAATGATACAAGGAGGATCTTTTTATGATTGTTATTGCTGGAACGATTCCGATCAAACCTGAAGCGTGGGAAGAAGCCAAGAAGCTTGCTGCACGGCTCGAAGAGGCGACACGCAAGGAGCCTGGATGCTTGATGTACACCTTCCACGTTGACCGCACCAAACCTTCGACGTTCTTTATTTTTGAGGAATGGGAGTCGGACGAAGCCTTGGCGAAACACTTTCAGACTGAGCACATGAAGGAGTTCATACAACTCGCGCCAAAGATCCTGGCAGGAGCAGTAAGCGCAAAGAAGTATGAGGTGACAAAGGCGGCACCATTGTCGGTGTAGATGAAGGACAGAAAGGAATCGTCCCTTCAGGGAAGCTGCGGTATGAGTACAATTGAGGTTTTCACCAGAGGGACCGTAGCGGACGCCATGCGCACGGGAATCAGAGCAGGCGAACGCAGCGTGGCACAGCGCACGCTACCTCTGAAGATCCACTAGTAGATAGTCCAGAAAGTTTTGATGGCTAACTCAAGGGACGTCATTCCCGCGAATGCGGGAATCCAGGAGGCTTAACTACAGGCCACTGCTGAATTCCCCTGGATGCCCGCTAGTGTACCAAGCGAAACTTCGGCAGTGTAATCTCTGGTGTGACATCCTCGAACGTGACTTCCACTGCCAACCCGCAAGCGAGATCGTCGTTTTTGCATCCCACCACCTGGCTAATAACCTGCGGACCTTCGGCGAGTTCAATCAACGCAACATTGTACGGGATGTCATCGGCAAATCCGGGATGCCATTGCTGATAATAGACACCAAACGAGTTGATGGTTCCTTTGCCACTGAGTGGTACCCATTCTTGATCTTCGGACAAACAATTGGTGCATGCTGGACCAGGAGGTAAGTGAACATAGCCACAGGCTCGGCAACGTTGGGCGACGAACTCGTGCTGTTTTGCCGCGTGCCAATAGGGAGCATTCCATTTTTCGATGACCGGGAGAGGTTTCTTATAGTCAGCCATACCGTTACCTCCGCAAAATCAAGGCGCCAGCGTGCTCGCGCAGTCCGCCAGTATAAGTGCACATGATTCGTTCCACATTGGCGATCTGCCGGGGCCCGCATTCACCGCGTAACTGACGAACGGCATCACAGGTGTTTTGCCAGCCGACCATGTATGTTTCAGACAATTGCCCGCCGTTGACATTCACAGGTAGTTCTCCGTCTACAGCAATGCGACCACCTTGTATCCAGCGGCCAGCTTCACCGACTGGGCAGAAGCCGTAATTTTCCAGTGCTGCAATGATGGCCGGGCTATAGGCGTCCTGGACATACAGCGCCTGTACGTCCTTGGGCGTCATGTCTGCCATCGGAAAGATCATGCGTGCAACACGTTGTTGTTGGAAACTTTGCATTACCAGATCGGGAGTTTCATAGGCACGAAATGCTTCTTGGCGTCCGAGACCGCGAATGTACACCGGCGGTTTGCGCAAGTCTTTTGCGCGGTCTGCCGTCGTCAACACAAACCCATGTCCACCATCTGTGATATGGCAGTAATCGAAGAGGCGCAGCGGCGCGACGATGTAACGCGCACTCATATATTCATCGAGCGTAATTGGTGTACGCAGGACGGCTTTGGGATTGAGTGCGGCATGTCGGCGCTGATTTATTGCAATAGTTGCAAGTTGCTCTTCGGTTGTCCCATACAGATGCATGTGACGGCGAAAAGCGAAGGCAAAGGGAAGTGACGGATTAAATCCCCCGTAAGGAGCATGTTCTTCGAGCAGCGCTCCACCGAAGCGATTGCGATTGGTTTTCTGATTCGTGCCATAGACGAGGAGCACGTATTGCGCCATGCCCGCATGTAAGAGCAGTGCGGCATGTTGGATCATGTAACAGCCAGTCGCGCCTGACGCCTCGACTGCTCCACCGACACGTGGGTTCATTCCCAACATCAGCCCGACTTTGAGATAATCGCCCTGACGACCGTAGCTCGGTTGAACGAACAGACCGTCGATGTCGTCTTTTTTCAGTCCACAATCTTGGATTGCTGCGCGTGCCGCTGCAATGGCTAATTCATCGCCGGTCTTGTCTGGCACTGCGCCCTGCTGCGTATCACCAACACCGACAATACAAATTTGATCACGGAGATCCTGCAGCCCCATGTCGAGCCCTCCCGCTCGGACTTATATAAAACCACGGCGAGGAGGGCAATCGTGCGATTGGCAGAATGATTTGTCGCGAGGACGTGTATGCGTAATCTACGTGCAAGTAAGGCAAAATCCGAAGCAGGGAGTGAAAGAGGGCCACAGCAGAAGTGGCCCTCGGCGAGTTCAGGCGGAGGGATTCTGCGCGTTACTTCCCACTCGCCATTTTCCACTGACCATCGATCTCGGCCATGACGGCGAGGATCGCGTTGCGTAAAGCAGTAATCAGTTCGTCGATCTGTTCTTTGGTGATAATCAACGGTGGGCAGATGGCGATGTTATTCCCACCGGCGACACGAGTGATGACGCCAGCGTCAAGGGCTTTTTCCCAGGTCTTCTGTGCGATGCGCATGTCTGCGGGGAACATTTCCTTGGTTGCTCTATCTTTGACAAGCTCGACCGCACCAATCAGGCCCTGGCTGCGGACGTCACCGACGATGGGAAGATCTTTGAGCGTACCGAGCTTCTTAGCAAGATACTTCCCTTGTTCCTTTGCTTTTTGGACGAGCTTCTCGCGCTCGATAATATCTAAGTTCGCCAGTCCAGCCGCACATACGGTGGGATGTCCGGTGTAGGTGTAGCCATGCCAAAACGCGTAATCATCACCAGTTGAGAGGAAGGTTTGGAAGATTTCTTCTCTAAACAAGACAAGTCCGAGGGGCAGATAACCGCTGGTGACACCTTTGGCGCTAACCAAGACGTCTGGCGCAACTCCCATACCAGCAGAGGCAAACATCGAACCGGTGCGACCAAATCCGGTGATGACTTCATCGCACACCATGAGAATATTGTGCTTCGAGCAAATTTCGCGAATCTTAGGAAGCCATTCGGCTGGCGGAATGATCACACCGCCAACGCCCTGAATTGGTTCAGTGATGAACGCACCAATCGTATCCGCGCCTTCGCGCTCGATGATGCGCTCCAATTCGGTAGCGCAATCAACTTTACACGATGGATAGGTTTTGCCGAGTTCGCAGCGATAGCAGTACGGACGTGCCATGTGAATCATACCGGGCAGGCCGGGTTCCATCTGTTTGTTAAAAACGGGAATACCGCCGAGCACAGCCGCACCACTTGATGAGCCGTGATACGCCTGATTGAGGCTAATGAACTTGGTCTTGTTCGGTTGGCCTTTGGCTTTCCAGTAGGCACGTACAAGCCGTATCACAGCCTCATTCGCTTCGGAGCCGCCTGAGGTGAAGAGTACACGAGTCAGTCCCTTGGGAGCGATTTTGGTGAGCTTGGTTGCCAGTTGTACCGTTGGTACAGAAGTCGGACCGATCAACGTTGGCGCGAAGGCGAGCTGGTCCATTTGCGCAGCGACGGCACGATTAATTTCCTTGCGGCCATGTCCGACATGGACATTCCATAACGAGGCGAGACCGTCGATATATTTTTTCCCTTCGGTGTCCCACAAATACACCCCTTGGCCTTTGACGAAAATCGGTACGCCTTTTTTCTGTTGTAATTGTAAGGGGACAAAGCCATGAACAAGATGATCACGATCTTGCTGATGCAGCACTTTTGCGGCACGTGGGTCGAGAGCAGCGCTGGCAGCTTTTGTCCGTGGACGCATTGGCACGACTTTGGGCGAGGATTTGATTTTCTGTGGCATGATCTTCTCCTCCTTCAATAACGGCTCTTGTGTTGTTTGGTCCGAAACAATGACGACACCGGCAAGCATACCTCAGTTGCAAACGAAAACCCAGATGAGGGAAGAGCCTTGCCCTTGATCTCTGTCGCAGGCAGCATAAACAGCGTACGTCAAAGGAGGAGAAGCAATGAAAACCAAACGTATGGGCCGGACGGGACTGAAAGTCTCGGAGATTTGCCTGGGCACGATGACCTTTGGCCGTCAATGTGACGAGCCGACCAGCTTTGCGATTATGGATACTGCGGTCGAGTTCGGGGTGGATTTCTTCGATACTGCGGATGTGTATCCGGTCGGCGGTGGGCTCGATACCGTTGGTCGGACTGAGGAAGTTATCGGCAAATGGCTCAAAGGGAAGCGAGACAAAATTGTTCTTGCAACCAAGTGTTGGGGGGCGATGAGTAAAGCGCCGAATGACCAAGGGCTCTCGCGCAAACATATCTTCACAGCGGTCGAAGAAAGCTTGCGACGATTACAAACCGATTACATCGACCTCTATCAGGTCCATGCGCCAGACCCGAGCACGCCTTTGGATGAAACCCTGCGCGCGCTTGATGATCTCGTTCATCAAGGCAAGGTGCGGTATCTCGGCTGCTCGAATTTTCAAGCCTGGCTTTTAGCTTCAGCTTTATGGACGAGTGACAAGCTCGGGTTAGCTCGATTCGATTGTGTACAGCCTCGTTATAACTTGATGTTCCGTGAGATCGAGAACGAGTTATTGCCTCTCTGTCGTGGTCAGGGTGTTGGCGTGATTCCCTATAACCCGCTGGCTGGTGGCTTTCTTACCGGTAAATACAAACAAGATACGGAACCGTCTGCGAACTTGCGATTTGGGCTTGCTGGTCGTGCCGGGCACATTTATCGTCAGCGTTATTGGCAGGAAGCACAGTTCGGTGCAGTTGCACATCTGCAAGAATTTTTTGCCGCTCGTAATAAACCGCTTGCGCAGGTAGCTGTTGCATGGGTCCTTGCCCAACCTGAGATTACTTCACCCATAGTTGGGGCAACCTCGGTGGAACAACTGCGGCAATCGCTGCCGGCAGTCGATTTGAAGTTGGACGAAGAGGAGATGAACGTTTGTAATGAGATCTGGTTCGATCTGCCACGGCAGAAAGATCCGGCGGTGGCGCTTCGCTAAGAGGCAATGAAAAATTAAAAATTAAGAATGAAGAATGAGGAGGAAAAAAAGACTCTCTTTTCCTATTTTGCATTTTGCATTACGAGGTCATAAGACCTCGTAAAAACTTCCCTCTCCTGGCACGAACAAGCGGCTGTAGAATCGCATTGCATACGAGTCGGTCATATTAGCGAGGAAGTCGCAAATGACACGTTTGCGAACGGGTTCATTACCATCAAGTAGTGCTCGTTCGTACTCATCTCCCCAATTTTCCGGTAGGAGCCCAATCGACTCTTTGCCTTGATCGAGGACGGCAAACAGTCGGCGTAAAACCTCTTTGCCTTTGTGGCCGAGGGTTGTCACGCGTGGATTGTAAATCACATGCTGCGACTCAAAGATTTTCAGAATCTCGATACGGATGCGGATGTCCGGTGAGGTATCGATCCGTTCTCCGTCCTGAAAGGCGACGCTACATGAGAAGTCATGAATCAGATCCCGTGTGAGCATTTTCAAGGCAGCTTTCCCGGCTCTGCGTTCGAGCGATTCTAAGCGCTCGGCTATCTGTAGGAGTTCATCGTGAACTTTGTCCTCACTGACAGTTTCTCCGACTCGGAGAAGATGACTATTGACCTCACGCACGAGGCGAGCAGATGGAGTACGACGAAAGTCCGCGACGGTCAATAATCGTGCTTTGAGACTATCTTCGAGGTCATGGACAGAGTAGGCGATGTCATCGGCTACATCCATAATCTGACATTCAAAGCTGCGACGTCCTCCGGTTCCAGTGTGGCGCACGATTGTTTGGGCGAGAGGCTGATCGTCGGCATAGAAACCTTTGGCTGGTCCATCTCCGGCGGCGGTCAGTGCGGCTTCATCGATACACGTTTTATATTTCAGTATGGCATCAAGAGTTTGGTACGTGAGATTCAGACCGGTGTATGTCTCATGCTTGCGTTCTAATCGCGTGAGAATACGGAAACTTTGCGCGTTGCCTTCAAAGCCTCCGTACGGGCGCATCACCTCGTGCAATACTTGCTCACCAGTATGGCCGAAAGGAGGATGACCAAGATCGTGCGCCAGACACGCAGCTTCAACGAGATCGGTGTCGGCGCCAAGATTCAGTGCGATCCCTTTGGCAATTTGCGCCACTTCGAGTGAATGGGTGAGGCGCGTGCGAAAGAAATCTCCTTCATACACGCCAAACACCTGGGTTTTTCCTTGCAGGCGACGAAAGGCTGCAGAATGAATAATCCGTGCCCGGTCGCGTTCGAATTCCGAACGGCGGTCAGGGCCGGTAATCCGGGGTTCAGGGGTATACCGGATAGCCTCGCTGACAGTGGCGAATTTCATACGTTTGTCCGTGCCTCGCACCATAATCAGTCAACCGTAGGGTGGCAAGCCTCTTTATTTCATGGCGCAGGAAGTGATACGCTAAGTGCATTCGGTAGGGGAAACTTCCTTCTTGTCCCTACTTCACTTTTTCCCGCAGTCGCCGATAGATTTCATTCTCTATTCTTTGTTCGGGAAGGAGGCATTATGAAGCAGGTGAGCAGGACTCTTCGTTGTGCAGTTGCGTTCGTCGGTGCGTTAATGGTGAGTGGGCCAGCGTGGGCAGGGGACTCGCTTCTCCCTATCGCGACCACTGTCAAGAGCTGAAGGGTGGGGATCAAACATCGTACATACTCGTCAGCAACATCTACTCGCCAAGCCGGACGTGTCTTGTCGTTTCGTCAAGTCATGTCACGATTGATATGCGAGGATTCACTATTAGTGGTGACGGTTTTGCTGTTGGTATTTCCGCCAGTGTTCCGGTCGAAGGCGTGACGGTGAAAAACGGTACGGTGAAAGGCTTTGCGACAGGCATTTCGCTCGCTGGTCCGGGCAACATCGTACAGAATATGCATGTCGACAATAACTCTGATACCGGAATGTTTCTCGGCACGAGCAGCTTGGTTGAGAATGTTGTTGCTCAGGGGAATCGCCGCTTTGGCATCGTGGCAACGACGGCAAGTAAAATAAAGGACTCCGTCCTGCGTTTCAACGGAAACAATCCCGCGAGTGTTGGTCTCTCGGCTGGCCCAGGCAGTACGGTCACTGGTAATACCGTCTGGGGGAGCATCGGCACGGGCCTATTCGCGTCAGCAGGCAGTACGGTCATTGGTAACACCGTGTTAGAAACAAACCCTGGATTTGGTATGTCGATCGTATGTCCGAGTAACGTGAAGAACAACACGGCGACAGGTAGCACTCAGGCCAATCTGATCTTAGCTGGAGATGGGTGTAACGTGTTCGATAACGTTGCGCCGTAGTTTTTCAGCTGACGTCAGATTTCTCCCAGGTCAGGGCGCGGTCCCGTGCGCCCTGACCCGTCTCATTCCTCCTCACAATTAGCGGCGAATATTGTTCCCTTACTATCGATTTTCGCCGAAAATCGATACGTGGCTATCATTTTTCGGAACCTCCTTAGAGTGTTCCTTTGGATTTTCGGGGACGTCGATTCGTTTACCGTTTTCTCGGGGAAAAAGGGGCATTGGATGTGTACTCGATGGGACCTAATGGTGTTGACGAACATGGTCGTGGAGATGATGGGTCCTCTTAGAAGGAACCTGCCTCGGAAATTAACGCCCCTGTTTCGCTATTCGGACTAACCCCCAGGCCAACAACGCAAACGGCACGATCGTCCACACATATTCAAGCGGTCCTTCACCAGGCGAACGAAGGGCGAGAATTTTATCGAGTCCACTCACAACCAGTATGGCGATACCAATGCCCATGAGCGCGTCTCCAGCGATTAATCCTGACGCAAAGAGCGTCGCGCGGTTGTGCTGTTCCTGATACGCTTCTTCACCGATTGCCTGCTTTTTGACCCACCCAGCGACAAGGCCACCAAGAATCAGCGATGCCGAAGTCGTCACAGGTAGATAGAGACCAATGGCAAAGGCCAAGCTCGGGATACCGGCGAATTCGGCGATGAGTGCAAACCCGCCACCAAGTGCCATCAAGGCCCAGGGTAATTGCCCTTCCATCACCCCTTGTACAAGTGTGGCCATCAGTTTCGCTTGTGGAGCAGGAAGCAGTTCAGAACCCAACGTGTACGCTTGGTGCAGAAGAAACAATACCCAACCTGCCCGGAGTGCAGCAACAGCAACACCAAGCATTTCTCCCATCTGCAGGTAACGCGGAGTGGCGCCGAGTAATGCGCCGGTCTTAAGATCTTGACTCATATCCCCAGCAAGAGCGACAGCGATGCATACCACTGCGCCACACGTGATGGCCATTGTCATCCCTTCAGTGCCGGTATGACCTGTAGCCAGCAAAATCAAACTGATGGCCAACAATGCCGCGATTGTCATTCCGGATACTGGCTGTGATGTCGAGCCGATGAGTCCCACCATGCGCGCAGAAACGACGACAAAAACGAAGGCAAAAGTCACAGCCAGCGCTGCGGCGATAAAGTCGAGCTGGAACACCGGGACTAGCCATAACCCGAGTCCGAGAAGGACAATACCACTAACGACGATACCAGGATGGAGGTCTTGATCTGTACGTATTCTGTTGTCGTGGTTGGTTTCGGCTCGTAGCCCAGAGAGCGCAACTTGCAGCGATTGTTGCATAGCTGGAAAAGCACGCACAAGAGAAACCATCCCGCCAGTCGCGACCGCACCGGCGCCAACATAACGGGCGTATTTACTCCAAATCGCAAAGGCTGGGAGCTGGAGAATCTCTTCGTGCAGACCGAGGACCTCACCGACTGGACCGCCGGCTAGCGTATTGAAGACAGGAATCAACACCGCCCAACCAAGAACACCACCACACAACATGTAACTGGCGATCTGTGGCCCAATGAGATACCCCACACCGAGGAAGATCGGCGTGAGTTCGAAACCGATCGTTGCTTTCTGCAGACCGGTGAAACTCCACAGGACAGAGTCGTGCCAGAGCCGCAGACCTTTCATAGCAAACTGATACACAGCCCCGAGGCCAATACCCAGAAACACTGGTTGTGCGCTGGCTCCACCGGTATCGCCAGCGATCAGGACTTTGGCGCAGGCCGTCCCTTCTGGAAATGGGAGCACTCGATGTTCGCTGATTGTGAGATTGTGGCGAAGCGGGATCATCAGAAGGATCCCCAACAGACCCCCAGTCGCACCTAACAGGAAGATCAGAAATCCAGAAGGATTGAGGCCAAGAAAAATCAGCGCCGGAATGGTGAAGATAATGCCCGCAGCCAGTGACTCACCACTAGAGGCAATCGTATGGACGACGTTGTTTTCGAGCACAGTTCCGCGTCTGAGGAGACCGCGTAGAACCGTCATCGAAATCACCGCCGAAGGAATCGAAGCTGAAACCGTGAGGCCAACTTTGAGTCCCAAGTAGGCATTGACCATGCCAAAGGCCACAGACAGAAACACGCCGAGGAGAACCGCTTTGAGCGTAAATTCGGCAACCCATTGGTCGGCTGGGACGTAGGGACGAAGGTCTGATTGCGCACTCGCTGTCGATGCAGCCTCTACGTGTTGGCTCTGTGTCATAGTGGCCTTATAACTGTTCGTATGGATCTTGTCGAAGACCAGTCGCTATGAAGCTAGTACCCTAAGGCCGATCATGTTACGCTGTTAGACTGATGGAGAGGTGGTGGACGAAGAAATGAGGTGGATATGCGTCACTTGAGCAGGCTCTTTGCGATCTTGCTCGTGCTGTTTGTCAGCGCGTGCAGCGGTCAACAAAAAAATGCCGACGATGATTTCTTGATGGGAACGAACGATCCGTTCAAGAACGATCCGTTCTTCGCTGATGCCCCAGAGTGGGACAGTTCGGTGTTGAAGCAGAGTGAAGTGCTCTCACAGGATGTTCCTAAAGACCCGGACGAGCCGACGACGTGGGTGGAAAAAAGTGAGCAAGCCTTAATGGGGGCAGTGATGGTGGGTGGAGGAGTGGCGACGCTCTTGTTTTTGCCGTTTCTTGGACTTTAGCACTATTGTCCGTTGCGACGACGATTTCCCAGCAAAAAGGTCAGCAGTGCTGTCGCGACACACACGCTGCCACTCAGATACATGGTCGTGAAACCTGCGTGGGTAGCAATGTACCCCATCAGGATTCCCCCCATTCCCATACCAAGTTCTAACCCCTGACCAAACGTACTCATGCCCACGCCACGTCGTTCTGCTGTGAGACGATCAATGGTGAACGCGCTGAGTCCGGGTTGTGCCAAACCGAAACCAAGGCCATACAAGCTCACACCTAGATATAGCATTTGTGCATTAGGCGTTAAGGCTAACGTCAACAAGCCAAGAAGTGCTGCCGCCAAGCCCGGAAGGATGACGGCTGCGCGCCCATATTGGTCACTGACCCGAGCGGTAAAGAATCGCGTGCTGAGAAGAGCAACGGCGTAGGTCGAGTACAACCATCCAGCGTTTCCCATGCCAAGAGTGCGGGCGTACAGCGGTAAGAACGTCGTGTACGACGTAAACGTAAGATAGAGGAACATGTTGACGATCATGGGCAGCAGTGCCTCACGGGCAAACAGTGGTGGTCGTGAGGCAGCAGGGTTAGGTGTGTAGCGTTGATGCATGCCAGAACTCAAGATGCACGCGAGCGTGGCGATAGCTCCTGCCGTCAAGAAGAGCAGCGTAAAGTTTTCTGCTGAGGCGACTGCCGAGCTGAAGCCAGGCAATACAGAAACGAGATAGGTTTCCGTTGGATGTAGGCGAGTACTGCGCATCAGGCCAAGCGCAAGCGGAGGGATGATGCCCATAGCGAGCGGACTGGCCAAACCCCAGTAACTAGCAGCTTCTCCACGTCGAGCCATTGGCGCGACATCAGCAAGATATGCGCTCGCCGCAGTTGTGAAGCAGCCAAGAGCGAGCCCATACAGCACTCGTAAAATGAACAACACATTAAGGCTCATGGTCCAGGCATGAAGAAACGCGGTGAAAGCAAACAAGCCTATGCCAATGTTCATTAGTACGACACGGCCATAGCGATCGATCCAGCGTCCGACTATTGGTCGAATCGCGAACGCGACGAGGCTCGACACGCCGATTAAGAGACCGGCGTCAGCTTCCTGGCCGCCAAGATGTTTGACGTAGAACGGTAACGTCGGAAAGAAGAAGAAAAAGCTGAAAAAGTAACTTAACGTGACAAGGCAGAGGAGGGTGAAGTCGCGGGTGAACAGGGGCGGGGGCGAAGATGCGGACGTTCGGCGTTCGGCGCCCTCAGAGTTCGGAATTTCTCTTGTATGCATTTCTCCCTTCCCCACTTCTCACTTATCTATTTTGATGAGTGGTGGCAAACTGCAACGGGCTATGCTCTAATCGGCGGCCAGGAGGGTGCCCATGATCGAAACACTCAAAGATAAGACAGCGATTGTTGGCGTTGGCCACACAGAATATTCGAAAGACTCTGGTCGTAGCGAGATGAGTCTGGCAGTTGAAGCGATTCTCAAGGCAATCTCAGATGCGGGCCTAAAGCCAAGCGACATCGACGGCATAGCCAAGTATACGATGGACAATAACAGCGAGATTGATATTGCTGCGAACCTTGGCATTCCGGCACTGCGGTTCTTTGGTGAAGTTGGTTACGGTGGCGGTGGGGGTCCGGTCGGGTCGGTGGTACTCGGCGCAATGGCAGTGGCTACCGGCATGGCCAACTGCGTGGTTGCGTTTCGTGCTATGAATGAACGCTCTGGCCGCGGTACTCCACGTTACGGGCAAGCCTCGGTCCGCAAAGGTGCACCTGGTGTGAATGCGTATCAGGAACCGTTTGGACTGTTCAGTCCAGCACAGATGGTCGCTCTCGCGGCACGGCGTCACATGCATCTGTACGGGACCAAGAGTGAGCATTTTGGGGCGATTGCTGTCGCCTGCCGGACGCATGCGCAAAACAATCCCAATGCGGTGATGCGTAATCGTCCGATCACGATTGAAGATCACCAAAATTCGCGCATGATCGCCGATCCGCTCCATTTACTTGATTGCTGTTTAGAAACCGATGGCGGTGCGGCTGTGGTCATTACATCCGCAGAACGTGCGAAAGATCTCAAGCACAAGCCGGTGTATATCACTTCTGGTGCGTTTGGTGCTGGCGAGTGGAACATTCATCGCGTAGTGAAAAACGTGCAAAGTAAAGAGACCGAATCGACAGTCGTTGGCAAAGCGCTTTTTGCGCGGGCGGGAGTCACGCATAAAGATGTTGATGTTTGCTTTCTCTACGATCACTTCACGCCGCTGGTACTGATGGCCTTTGAGGAACTCGGCTTCTGTAAACGTGGAGAAGGAGGACCGTTCGTAGCTGACGGGAAACTGCTTCACGGCAAAGGTTCGCTGCCGTTCAATACCAGTGGTGGGAATCTCTCCGAAGGGTACATTCACGGCATGGAGAATATTGTGGAGGCTGTGCGTCAGCTCCGTGGACAAGCGATAAACCAAGTGAAGGATGCCGAGATCGCGCTCGTGACGTCAGGAAATGGAGTACCGAATACCGGGATGATTTTGCGCAACTAACACACTGTTCAACGGCGGAGCGTATTGCAATACGCCCCGCCTGACAACTACTTCGCAAACGCGGCTTTCAATTTCGCGCAGGCATCAGCAACCGCTTTCTTTCCTTGATCGAAAATATGACCTAGGCTGAAAAAGCCGTGGATCATGCCTTTGTACTCGGTGTATTCAACCGACACACCAGCATCTTTCATTCTCTTGGCGTAAGCTGCACCTTCGTCACACAGCGGATCGAACTCTGCCGTCATGACCCATGCTGGTGGCAGGTTACTTAAGCGCTGGCCGCGGAATGGTGAAGCATAGGGATTCTCTCCGTCATTCGGGTTGCTCAAATAATGGTTCCAGAACCACTGCATAGAACCTTTTGTGAGCAAATACCCTTCGCCATTATTTTTATAAGAAGCCGTGTCGTAGGAGTAATTGGTCACCGGGTAGATCAAGAGCTGGAATTTAACCGTCGGTGCGCCACGATCTGTTGCCATCTGGGCAACCGCTGCCGCGAGATTCCCGCCGGCACTATCACCACCAACGGCGATACGAGTCGGATCACCACCAAAAGCTGCGGCATTCATGACTGCCCATTTGGTTGCAGCATAGCAGTCGTCCGCAGCCGCAGGGAATTTGTGTTCAGGAGCAAGGCGGTAATCAACCGCAACAACAATGCAGCCTGCACCCTTGGCTAACGCACGGCAGGGGGCATCGTGAGATTCCAGATCGCCAATGACCCAGCCTCCACCGTGAAAGAACACTAAGATGGGCAGAGGTCCTTTCTCATCTGGGGTATAGATACGCACTGGGAGTTTGACACCACCAGCATTGACGACATGATCTTCGACTTTCTTGAGTTCGAGTGGCGGCTCTTTGGGTGCGAACAAACCTCGGATGGCTTCGCGAGCTTGTGGGACGGTCATTTGCTCAAATCCAGGTGCACCAGAGGCGGCGACCTGGTCTAGAAACGCTTTTGCTTGCGGATCGAGTGGCATACTCAACCTCCTTCTGTATTCGTGAGAAGCTTCGGGAGGTGGTATAGCAAAATCAAACGAGACGGCAAGACCTTGTTCGTCTAATACCCTAACGCGCGCAGTTGTTGGTCGCTCATGCCGAAGTGATGAGCCACTTCGTGGACGACCACCCGACGAATGAGTTCTCGCATCTCACGAGGCCGCAGCCCAGAGTGAAGTATCGGCTGGTAGTAGATCTCGAACTTATCGGGAAATTCAACCAACGTCGCAAAGACGCTGCGCCACGGGCGAGGCACGCCACGATATAAGCCGAACAACTCGTTGGGATTGGCAATGCCTTTCTCGGCTAGCACTTCAGCAGAGGGGCAGTCTTCAATCGTCACAGCGACATTGGCAAGCTTCTCGACAATTTCTTGCGGTAACGTATCCAGCGCCCGTACGACCTCACGAGTAAATTCTTCGAGTGAGGGACCTGTCTGTTTCGATTGCTGCGCTTCGCCAGTGAGCGGGCATGGCTTCCGTAATCGTGGAGTTGAGGAAGGTCGAGAAGATCGTTTGCGAAGATACAATTT
This sequence comes from Deltaproteobacteria bacterium, assembly GCA_016874775.1. Taxonomy (NCBI): domain Bacteria; kingdom Pseudomonadati; phylum Myxococcota; class Myxococcia; species Deltaproteobacteria bacterium. Next base: position 31,647 of record VGTJ01000011.1, on the reverse strand, counting down.
AGCTCTGGACATTCCACCCTCTAGCGCCGACTGTAGCACGTCTCTCGGTGACTGCGAACTAGGACGGCGACGATTTTTTTCGTTGCGAGCCCGTTTGCTCCTGCGGTTCGTACCCACTGCACTGTAACATCGGCAGCCGAGGGTATTTGCTGTAGCAAGAATCTGTTTCTGCCCGCTGACAGAGAAAGAACTGTGACCCTTTGCCACTGACGATCACTTTTGTGTGCTGGCAGTCTACGCAGAGTCCGACTTTTTGCCGATCCGACATTGCATCGTTCATAGGCTCTATCTATAAGAAGCAGAGAGCCAACGAAAGGACGAGCGAAAAGAGGGGAAGGCATGACGCTTACTGCAGAACAGGTGAAGGGAAAGGCGCGCGAACTCGGGGCAGATGCTGTTGGTATCGCGAGTGCTGCCGTGCTGAATGCGCACCCGCCCGATCCTAAATTTCCGCAAACCCCAGAACGTATTTCTCCAGAGATCAAAAGTGTTGTTGCCATCGTCAAGCGAATTCCGGCTGGCGCATTTCGTACGAAACGGCTCGAATGTGTCCAGTACATGGACCAACTTGTACTGCGCGAAATGGATAAAGTCTGCATGCGCGTGGCGCAATTTTTAGAAGAGCATGATGTCGCTGCGTTTCCGCTCGCGTCACAGGAAACGAAATGGGAGTTCAAACGCGCCAGTTATGGATACCTCTCAGGTCGCCATGTCGCAGTCGAGGCCGGGCTTGGTACCCTAGGGCTCGAAGTGAACTTCCTTTCACCAGAGTTTGGGCCGCGTTGTTACACGACCGCGGTGTTGACGTCCGCGGAGTTGGAGCCGGACCAGAAACTGACGCGACAAGTATGTATCGGTGAGACCTGTAGTCGCTGTTTATATTCCTGTCCTGCGAATGCGGTGCTGCAATGGGGTATCGATAAACGCGCATGTTCACAGTTTGCCCAGGAATTTGGCTACGGGGTCATGCTGTCGCATTTACAAAAGTTCGTGCAGGCTCCGGAAGCTGACGGGCAACTTAAAGTGCTGCAGACACCGCAAGCCTACGCTGTTTGGCAAGGGATTCTGCGTGTGGTCGGGGCGTTTGGTGATTGTCCACGCTGCCTCGAAGTGTGCCCGGTGGGAGAAGACTACGTGCAGTGGCTTTCGGACACACATCGTGATATTCCCGAAAAAAATCAACAGAAAGTGAACACCGCCAAACAGATGCAGAGCGATCGAAAAGCGGGAAAAGAGTTGCCCGGGTTATCGCCGTGGAATATCCGCTGGGTTGGAGAAGAAGGGTATGTACCGCCGAAGAAAAGAGGAGAGGGGAAGAATTAAGAAATGAAAAATGGAGAAGGAAAAATGAAGCAAGAAGGAGCATGGACGAACACTCATTCCTAAACCTCTCCACCCCAAGAACCTGGATTCTCGCTTTCGCGGGAATGACAAAGTCGCGGGCTTTTGTACATCATGTCCGTGCAGGCGGATATCCAGAGGCGAGGTTTTGGGATGACGTGTAGGACAGTAGCTGCTCATCATACCTTCTCTTTCTGCCTGTTCATGCTGTTTTTCTCATTCTTCATTTTGCATTTTTAATTCTTCAGTGTTTTTATGAAGTCTCTTACTTCAGCTCTTGTAAAAGCGAAAGCTAAGGAATTTGGTGCGGATCTCGTCGGTATTGCCAGTGGCGTGGTACTTGATGCGCATCCGCCTGATCCACGCCACCCGCAGACGCCGACGCTTGTGAGTCCGCAAGATAACCGCAGCGTGATCGTGCTGGCAAAGCGACATCTGGCCGGACCCGCGCGGTTGAAAGATTGGAACGAACGTCACAAGCAGTATGCAGCAGAATTGACGCTCTCACAATTAGAAGAAGCGTCACTTCGGTTGGTCTATTTTCTCGAAGATGAAGGTGGCGCTCCTGCGCTGATTGTTCCACCGATTCACACGGATGCTGCGCGCAACTATAGCGCCTACTCTGAAGGTGGGACGTATGGGGCATTATCGTTAGTGCATGCCGCAGTTGAAGCAGGTATTGGTACGCTCGGATTAAACTTAATGTTACTGACGCCAGAGTATGGGCCGCGCGTTATTCTGACCGCGGTGCTTACGTCCGCAGAGCTTGAACCCGACACGCGAATGACAAAACCTCTGTGCCAAGGAGAGCCGTGCGGGCGCTGTCTTCTTGCCTGCCCTGGGGATGCCGTCCAGCACTGGGGGCTCGATAAGAAGAAATGTGCTCCGTATGCCTCACCGCATGGGTTTGCACATGTGGTGTCACATGTAGGTAACGTGCTTCGTGCGGGGACGACAGAACAAAAGGTGGAACTGTTGCGGAGCGGTGATTCGTTCAATATCTGGCAGACGATGCTGCGTGGAGTAGGTGCATATACTGGCTGCACTCGCTGTGTGGACGTCTGTCCAGTGGGACAGGATTATGCGCGGCATCTTGTTGATGCGCACCAAGAGATTCCCGAGACCACCCCAGAAAAAATTGCTCGACTCGCGGAGATGCAACGCAAGCGCACTACCGGTGAGGAAGTCGAAGGATTGGAACGGTCGAGGAGATGGATCGGGGAAGATAATGAAGAGTTAAAAATGTAAAAATGGAAAGTGATGAGATAAAAGCAACCTGACTCTTAAATCAACAATGCCGAGTAATTTTTAATTTTGCATTCTCAATTTTTCATTGTGTAGCGAAGCGGAGCTAAACGTGGAATTCCGTGCTATCACCCTACAACTTGATGACATCAATGAAGTCGCGCGCCTTGCCAAGATGGCGGAGGAGGCGAATTTCGGCTTAGCGTGGGGGATTGATACGCCACGCTCGAATGCCTTTATTCACATGGCGGCGATGGCTGCGAACACCAAGAAGATCCAGATCGGCTCAGGTATCGCACGTGCGTTCGTGCGCGGCCCCTTGCAGACCGCGGTCTCTGCAGTTGATCTTGATCGCCTGTCGCATGGTCGCATGCTCCTGGGATTGGGAAGTGGCACCCGTAAACAAAATCTCTATGAGTTAGGTGTACCGTACGATCATCCGGCTTCGCAGATTAAAGAGCTGATCCAGATTATCCGTCAGGTATGGGCACTCAACGGGGAAGGGGATCTCAACTTCCAGGGGAAATTCTACCGCTTGAATGCGCGCGGGTTTACGTTGCCGAAACCGTTGCGTCAGGATTTGCCGATTTATATGGCCGCAGTGAATCCGATCATGCTACGTGTAGCAGGAGAAGTGGCCGATGGCCTTGCCGGACATCCCTGCTACTCCGCTCGGTACATGAAGGAGGTTGGCATTCCTCAACTTGCGATCGGTTGGCAACGCGCAGGAAAAAGCCGTAACGCTTTCAAGATCACCAGTTGGTTGATTACCAACATTGCCAAGGACCGCAAGCAGGCACGGCGAGAAGCGGCCTATCAGATCGGCTTTTATTGCTCGACTCGTTCCTATGGTGGCATCCTCGATTATCATGGCTGGCAAAAAGAGAAGGAAGCTATTCGCGAGGCCTTCTTTGAAAAGCGCGACATGGAGGCTGTTGCCGATGCGGTGTCTGACGACATGATCGATAACTTAGCCCTGGCTGGCACCCCAGACGATTGTCGTAAACAACTTGAACGCTACCGTGAGGTATTGGACTTCCCTACACTCTATACTGCAGGTGTTGGACCAGCGCGCACGGTGCCACAAGAGCGCGTACGCGAGAATTTAGCCACCATTATTGAGATCTTTGCGCAGTAGGAGGAGTTGTGCCGTTTCTTGATGGACCTATTCCCGAACAGCTGAACATCACCGCTTACCTGGCTGACCGTCAAGTTGAATTAGGGCGAGGTGCGCAGGCAGCCTATCTCACTGATGACGGGCCACTCAGCTACGCAGATCTTGCAGCTTTACAGAATCGCTACGGCAATGTCCTTGCTGCTGGTGGTGTGGAAATTGAGAATCGCGTTGCTTTGATTCTCTACGATTCCGCGGACCTCATGGGTGCGTTCCTTGGTGCGGCAAAAATTGGTGCAGTTCCAGTGGTGCTGAATCCCTATGCTCCGCTTGATCTCTATGTGTATTTTCTCAATGACAGCAGGGCTAAGACGCTCATTGTCGAAGATGCTGTCTGGCAGCATTTGGCTGCGCGACGTGAAGAATGTCCAGCGCTGAAGAATGTTCTGGTGCGCGGTGAAAAGAAAAATCGTGCAACTAGCCTTGTGTCACGCCTCAAAAAAGCGTCGCCAGAACTCGTAGCCGCTCCTACTCACAAAGACGATGCCTGTTACTGGCTGTACACTTCGGGCAGTACAGGATTGCCGAAAGCCGTCATCCATTTGCACCACGACCCCTATTCGTGTCTCCAGTTTGCCGTTGACTTGTGCCAAATCGATGAACATTCGGTCTCTTTCTGCTTTAGTAAGGTCTTCTTTGCACTCGGACTGGTTGTGACTGTCTTCCAGTCATTAGCGGCGGGAGCTACGTCAGTCATCACGCAAAAACGTCTGACCCCAGCTGAAGCCTTTGCTGCCCTGCACGAGTATCGACCGTCTCACTTCTATTGCGTACCGACGTTCCTCAACGCCATGCTGCAAGTACCAGAAGACGTCAGTGGCAAGGATTTACGGTTTCTTCGCTACTGCGCGTGTGGTGGTGAAGTGTTACCTCCTCGTGTTCACCAGGAGTGGCGTGATCGTTTCGGGATTGAATGGCTCGACGTCATGGGGTTGACGGAGACCACATTCATCGTTTTTGCCAATCGCGCTGGTCATTCTCGACCTGGCAGCTCGGGTCAACTGCGGGATGGAGCTGAGGCCCGTATCGTTGATGATGACGGGCAGTCTGTTCCGATGGGCCAGGAAGGGCAGCTACTGGTGAAAGTCGATAGTAACATGCCTGGATACTGGCATCGACAAGAGAAGACGCGAGCGGTCCTTGAGGGCGAGTGGTTTCGTACCGGTGACCTCTATCGACGTGATGAAGATGGATATTTCTGGTTTTGTGGCCGTGCCGACGACATGCTGAAAGTCTCTGGTATGTGGGTTTCGCCACTCGAAATCGAGGGTGTCATCATGGAGCACCCTGCGATCTACGAATGTGCTGTGGTCGCACGAACGGATAGTGATGGCCTCGATAAAGCCCGTGCGGTGGTTGTGTTGAAACCAGGACACAGTGACAGTATTTTACCGGAGATAGAAGAACATATTCGTGGGAAACTCCCACGCTATAAAGTTCCACGCTGGATAGAGTTGGCTGATGCTCTGCCGAAAACTGCGACTGGCAAGATCCAACGATTTGCCTTACGGCAGGCGGATAAACAATAAAGGGGAAAAGAGTTGGGGCCTAAAGCAAACCACAGCAGATTGGTCCAACCGCAGTGTCACCTTGGGTGTAACGCAGGGTCTCTCCGAGAGACGCTTCGCTCCGCTCAGAATGACAGGAGCGAGAGGTCTGAGCGTCAAGTATACGAATGTTCTGTAGTTTGATTTAGGAACATCAACGAGCTCAAGGTTTTTTTCTACTGACTACTGACTACTGACTACTGAATGCTGACTACTGACTACGTTCTTACGCATTACGCATCAGAATAGGAGGTCCACATGGCAAAACGTGTCGTTGAGTTTAAGGATGTGAAATCATTCGTTGGCAAAGAACTCGGAGTGTCGGAGTGGCATCTGGTGACGCAAGACGAAATCAACAAGTTTGCTGATGCTACCCATGATCACCAGTGGATTCATATCGATGTCGAACGTGCGAAGAAGGAGTCGCCGTTTGGTGGGCCTGTCGCGCATGGCTATTACACGCTGTCACTTGCCCCTCATCTGATGGACCAGATTTGGGGGGTGCAGGGCATCAAGATGGGCGTGAACTATGGACTAAACAAATTGCGGTTTCCCTCGCCGGTGATGATTGGCAAACGGGTGCGAGCTCGGGCAACGCTCAACAATGTTGAGGACGTTGCTGGTGGTATACAAGTGACCGTAGGGATTTCGTTTGAAGTCGAAGGCAGCGATAAACCGGTCTGTGTCGCAGAAGGACTCTACCGCTATTATAACTGAACGGCTACGCCAGCTTTTTTCCCCTCGCCTCAGTGAGGAAGATTTTCAAGCTGCACTTGTACGTCTCCGCCAGGGGACCCCACCGCCGGTGATCTGGCTATTAGGGAAAGTGCAGTCGGGGAAGACTTCGATCATTCGCACCTTGACTGGTGCCGAACGTGCGCAAATCGGTTCGGGATTTGCGCCGTGTACCCGTTGGGCCTCACGCTACGAATTCCCAAACCGCGAGTTTCCGTTGGCTGTGTTTCTTGATACACGTGGCCTTGGAGAAGCGGGATACGACCCACACGAAGACTTCGCCGCGTTTCGCGACGAGGCTCATATGTTGTTAGTTGTGGTTAAGGCGATGGATATGGCGCTTGAGCAGGTCATCTCAGCTCTCGAAGTGATCGTCCGTGACAAACCGACCTGGCCGATCGTCGTTGCGCAAACGACTTTACATCAAGGCTATCCACCTGAGATGCATGACCACGTCATGCCATATCCCTTTGGACACGAGTCGTTCGCTTCTCATCTGCCCAACGATGTCGTTCGTGCGTTACTATTCCAACGCGCGTTATTCGACCGTCTTCCGGTCAAACAATTTGTTCCGGTTGATTTTACCCTCCCCGAGGATGGGTTTACTGAGCAGTTCTATGGCCGAGAGGCACTACTGACAGCATTGGCAGAAGCGCATCCGCATGCGGTCTATCAGACACTGCAACAATTGCCTCATCTGACAACCGAGCTGAAGAGTTTGCATTTCCGCCAGGCCCAGCCTCACATTCTCGCCTATGCGTTATTGGCTGATGCAGCCGGCGCAACACCATTGCCAATTGCTGACTTGCCTGTGATTAGTGCGATACAGCTTAAGATGGTGCACGCCGTGGCCTCAATCTATCGGCAACCGATGCGCGTGAAGACGTTTCTTGAACTGGCCGGAGCCGTTGGCTTAGGTTTGCTTTTTCGCCAGGCTGCTCGTAGCCTTCTCAAAGTTATTCCCGGCTTTGGCAATGCTATTGCTGGTGTATACGCCGGTGCAACGACGTATGCTCTCGGTTGTGCACTCTGTTTCTACTACCAGGAGATTTTTGATGGCCACTTGCCACGACCTGAGCAAATCAAGTCATTTTATGACGACAAACTTGCAGAAGGGATGAGCATATTACGGCAGGCGGATCTTGGAGTGCGGAATGAAAAGTCATGAGATTGACAATAATTCGCAATCCGCGATCGCCAATTCGCAATTCAAAGGTTGGCGTCTCTGGCTCCTGGGTTTCTTGTTCTCGATCCCAGTCGTGGTCTTCGCTGCAGCTGGTATCCTATGGTTGTACGATCGCGGTTGGCTGAGTTGGGCAGGGCTCGGATTTTTAGCGGTTCAAGCTCTTGCGTTGATCTTGTTTCGTCGCTGGAGCCAGGTTCCTGGAGCAGTCCTCCCGCAGCCGTCTTCGACGTTGCCTGCTGACCTTGCGCCGCGTGATGAAGCGGCGTGGAAATTAGTCCAGGAATATATCGAACAGATCGATCGTGGAGAGTTGACGCTCAAAGAAACTGACCAGTTCTGGTCGCTGGGGCGAGAGATCCTCACACGCATTGCCCAGTGTTATCATCCGAACGACAAAGAGCCGTTGCTCGCGGTGCAGGTGCCGTTGTTGTTTCGTGCACTTGAAGAAACCGCGCGAGACCTCGCCACCATCACTGCTGAGGTGCCGTTGGCGCATCGGATTACCATTGGTGATGCCGTACGTGGATATCGATTGCAGCAGAAAGTGAAACCCGCCTACGATGTCTATCGTGTGCTTTACCCCATACTGAATTGGCAAAATGCGCTTTTCCAGTGGTTCGTCACTGATCGCCTCTTTGACCTTACCAAAGAAACGCTGAGACAATGGATCCTAAAGTGGTACGTTGATCGAGTTGGGTACCATGCGATCGAACTCTATAGTGGCAAACTGCTGGTGACCCGCCGTCTTGAGGGACGACTTCCGCTATCGCCAGACAGTGCGACGCTCCTGACTGCCGACCAGCACTCGTCTGAACCCCTTCGCATCTTGGTGCTTGGGCAGGCGAAAGCAGGGAAGTCGAGTCTAGTGAATGCGTTGTTTGGTGAACTGCGTGTTGCGACCGACGTAGTGCCAACGACTGCACAGGTGACTCCCTATGTGCTCGATCGCCACGAGTTAGGTGGCAAGGTGATTATGTCCGACATGGGTGGCTATGAGGATGCGACCGTTCCCCAAGCTCGTTTCGATGAATCATTGGAGGAAGTGCAACGATCAGATGTGTTACTCTTGGTTCTCTCGGCGGTGAGTGCTGCACGCGATGCTGACCGGCGGTTACTTTCTCTCATTGATCGACACTTTGCTGTCCACCCTGAACTCCGTCCCCCATTCGTTCTCGCTGTCCTTTCGCATACTGACCTCCTGCGCCCGGTGCGAGAGTGGGACCCTCCCTATAACGTTGCGGTTCCAGATGCTGCCAAAGCCCATACGATTCGTGCGGCAATGACTGCTGTTGCTGCTGATCTTGCACTTGATCCTGAACTGGTTGTGCCTGTCTGTTTACTCCCTGACCGTGTGTACAACGTTGACGAGGCGCTGGTGCCATTATTGGTGGAGATTCTTCCGGAAGCTAAGCGAACATTGCTGCTGCGTAGCCTGAAGACTCTCCGTCAACAAGAGCAATGGTCGTTGTTAGGGCGTCAGGCTCGTGCGACTGGACGGTTTTTGTGGCAGCTCGGTGAAGAAGTATTGAAGAAGTATGTGAGAGTGTAGTGGTAGGGTGGGTTTTGGCCCACCCTACGCAAGATCTAATTGTGACGCGCACGATAAATGCTGCGACTGGTGTGATTGAGGCGATGCTGGAGCCGGGCCCGTTCCCGTGGTCCGATGGAACCGTCGTTGTGGCGGAAGCGATGCCGCATGCGATTTGTCCGCCATTGTTGGCGTTCCAAATGCCGATACTCACGAGGACCGATTTGGCCTTGTCTCACGCCTTGATAAATCCGTGCTTGCTGGTGATGCGTACGCCAGCCCGGAGTATGTCTTGGCCCCGCGAAGCTGAGAGCAGGAACAGTTAGCAGGGTTACCGCGGCGAGGGTACTCGCAAGAACAACTGAACTCAAGCGATGCAACATATCATCTACCTCCTTCATGTATCTGCCTGTCTGGCGGATTCTAGAGAGGAGAACGGTTCAGTTGCAGAAAAGTTCCCTCACCGTGTTACTGACGAGGTGGAAATTCTGAACCTTGTGAAAATCCGTGCTGTGGTCGAGAGATAGGCGCCCGCACGGGGCGCATTCGGGGCAACATGCCGAGGATGAGTGCGACCACGAGGCCGGTAATAGTGCCAAGCAATAAATATGAGAGCATAGAATTCTCCTGTATGCGGTTGCGACTGTCGTCGAGCTAGAGTGCTTCCGGATCGAGCGGCCCAGTGCCATAGGGAAAGCGAATGTTGATATCAACGCCGAAGTCTCGGACATGTGTGTTACATTTGCTACAGGCAATCGCCGCTACGACGTCATTGGCACAGACCTCGTCTGGCGTCAGGGACGCTCCGTCGCCATCAACGGCAAGCTTCCGTAATTGCCATTGGTATTGGACAAACTGCTTGGTGTTTCCACATCTCGGACACTGGTACTGCATTGCATCCTCCTCAACAACATTTCAATCTCCCGCTCTTCCGATGTCCTGAGGCCTCCAACTGGGAAGTCAGTGGTTCTCTCCTGGTTGAGCGGCGACTAATGTGTTTATCGTCAAGTGGAAGTATTCCTTTAGAAATTATCGTGAGGATGACGAATTTTCGTTGCTTTTTTGCAAAGCACAGAAATGTAAGGAGTAGCGATGCAGGTGAGGCCGTTGAAGGAGGGAATACGGTAGGGAAGCGAGGGGCACGATGCGTCGTGTCCCCAGCACTGAAGACAATCAGATTTTATACAGCTTCTTTACATTCTCACCCGCAATTTGCTTTTGTACAGAGGGTGAAAGTGGCGCAAGCATTTCCTTCAGCTCGCGAACATAGTGTCCGCCGTGATCTGGGTGTGGGTAATCCGTAGCCCACATGAGGCGATCCGTGCCAATATAATCAACTAACAGAGAGAGCGCTCGTTCGTCAGGATCAGCGGAGATCCAACACTGGCGACGCAAATAGGTGCTGGGCAGCTCTTTGAGCTTACATGAGGCGCCGACCGGCACTTTGTAAAATGCATCCATGCGGTCAATCCAGAAGCCAACCCAACCTGCGCCGCTTTCTAACACCACAAGCTTTAACTGTGGGAAACGGTCAAACACGCCATATTGAAAAAAGGTGGTAAAAGCCATCTGCGAACCAAATCCGGCAAAGACGTTGTAGTACCAGCCAGTTTTGTGGCCCATGTCTTTAAAGCGGAGGTGTGGATTGGTGGCAACTGGCTCAAGGGTTGGATGAATGGCGATCGGTACGTCTAATTCTTGCGCCTTAGCCCACAACGCGTCATGATCCGGATGCCCGTGAGGTTTCTTGGTAATGGTAAACGGAGCGACAAACCCGCCGATGGCGCCTTCTTTGACGGTTCGTTCGAGTTCGCGTACCGCCTCATCGACATCACCAAGAGAGAGGTGAGCGATAGGGAGTAACCGTCCTTTGGTACCTTTGCAGAACTCGAGAATCCATCGGTTGTAGGCACGACAATAGGCAGAAGAAATTTCTGGGTCTTCAACCTCAGCCTCCCATAAGATGCCGAGGGTCGGATAGAGAAGGGCTTTGTCTGTTCCCTCTTGATCAAGGAGTTGCAACCGTTCGGCGGCGTCCATTGACCCAAACGGTGCGCCACGAACATACGTGCGCTCTGGCGATGGGATGGTCTCTTTTGCCGTTTTTCCCATACCGCCGAGGAATCCAAGAGTCCCGTGCGAACTGAGTTTCGACTTACGTCCGTCGAGTTCAAGGTACTCCAGGCCACGGTCATCGACTTTGATACGAATCGCGCGGTCACGGTACTTTGGTTCTGAATATCGTTCCCAGAGGTCTGGGGGTTCGAGAATATGGCCATCTGCATCGATGACACCAGGAAAAGGCATACGCTCAGTGACTGTCATGAAAAAACTCTCCTTGTTGATGCGCGCTTAGGTCATTGCTTCATGGGGTCTTCTATCACGGCGCTCGCGGCACGACCACTGGCGTGAGGTCAGTGACCAGCCGAGCAAGGATGTTCTCAAGACTGCGACTCATCGCTTCGGCGATAGCTTCAGGATTGCGTTTCGCTGCTTGCTGCGTGGCAGAATACGACTGGAACCACACCGGGGTGCGGTCACCAGCTCGGACGAGCCAAAAATCTATGCTCGTAGCAGCTTCCCAGGTGTTTGTTTTATCAACTTCCTCGAATTGCTGTACGACACCGTCAAGAACAAAATCTGCGGCGGCATCTGAACTTGGAAAGACTTGGGCAAACAGCCCACTGCCGCGTAAGTATCGGCGTGTCCACGTGGTGACTTGTTCTCCAGGAGGAGATGCCCAACGATGGTAGTTGTAGAAGTCGAAGGCGTACGGCGACGAGCGATACGCGATACGCTCCTGATCGTACGGGTCTCGGGCACTGATTGAACGGACAACGAGTGAGACTGTACGTGTACTGGGAACCTCGGGCACCGTAAGTGTTAACGTATAGTGGCGCACCTCGGGCCGTGGCTTGGTTACGCTGCACGCCGCTAGGTTCAGGCTCCACATGGCAACTCCCCACGTCAGCCACAACCGCATATTCATTTGTCTGGAATCTCTTTCTCCGGTATGTTTCTTCCCCACACGAGTTCTGAAGGATCGTCTTTGAGTGTGTTAATCGTTTCTTTCAAGTGACGAGAAGTCGCAGACAGGTTTACCAATAGCTGATTAAGCTCTTTGTTGTTGTCCGCCACAACGCCGTCAAACCGCATCACGAGTTGGTCCGCATGCTTGGTAAGGCTAGCGGCATGCTGGACAACCTCCCGCGTTTCACCGGCGAGTTTGGCGGTTACGGCTGCAGTTTGGCGAATCTGCGCGATGGTTGCACGCCCTTCGTTGTAAATATCGCTACGAATATCGTTAATCGCTTCGGTTGCACTTTTAATGCCCGCGGCTGCCTGAGCCAGGTTGTTGACCATCGCTTTGAGTGAGGCGCGCGTGGCTGGGGTGGAGACATCGTCCAGCGAAGTGCTGAGAGTTTCCGAGAGGTGCGATGCATTGCGGAGAAAAGAAGAAAACGCTGCTCGGTTCTCATCGTTGAGAAGATCTTGCTCGATGCGCTGAAGCGTCAACAGAAGATGCGTTGCGATCTCACTTGCTTGATCACGAAACTGTTCAAATTCCCCAGTGCTCACAGGGATCGTGCCGCCGAATTCGAGCGGTGGCGCTTCTGCTGAACCGCCAGTGAGTTCGACAAAGCGAATACCGGTCACGAGGGAGCCGATCAGGTGCGCGCTCGTATCGGTGCGGATCGGTGTTCCTGGCTCCAACGCAATGGTGACTGCAGCACGCGGTGGAGTTTCGTGGGTCAAGTGTACCCCTTCGACCTTACCGACGGTTACCCCAAGATATTCCACTGCTGCTCCTGGCAAGAGACCACTGACTGATTGGTGAAAGAAGATGTGGTAATTATCCACCGGGCGAAAAAACCGTGAGCCAGCAAGCCAGAGTACGGCGGCGGCCAAGATAAAGAAACTCACAGTGACAAATATACCTACTTTGAGACGGGTTTTTCCCATATTAGCCTCCCTCAACGAGCAGGGTATCAAGCAGCCCGCGTTCCATGGTCAGGGGACGCGGCTGGCGATCGAAAAATGCGCGTACCTGTGGGTCATCCAACGCCCGGACCTCAGCCAGTGTACCAGCGGCAATAACCTTGCCTGCATGGAGCATGATAGCCTGGTCGGCAATCATTTGAATGCTACTGAGTTCGTGGGTCACAATGAGAATCGTAACCCCTAACTGTGCTTTCAGCCGGATAACCAGTTCATCGATCTCCCGTGCGGTGACGGGATCCAGTCCGGCTGACAGTTCGTCGAATAACAGCAACGCCGGATCAAGAGCCAGCGCACGGGCTACGGCTGCACGTTTCTTCATGCCGCCGCTAATTTCAGAAGGTAAGAGGTGAGCTGCGCGTTCCAGCCCTACCAAAGAAAGCTTCATGCGTGCCAGCATGCGGGCTGTGGCCTGGTCTGCCCCGGCATGTTCGACGATGGGGAGCGCAACATTGTCTTCTAGTGACATTGAGTTAAATAGGGCTCCAGCTTGAAAAGACATGCCGATGTTACGGAGAATTGCCTCTTGCTTATCTTCTGAGGCGCGATGAAAGTCCTCGCCATTGATGAGCACGCGTCCGGAAGCGGGAGTGAGGAGTCCGACGATATGGCGAAGGAGGGTGCTCTTGCCACAGCCGCTGCCGCCGAGAATCACGGTGATCTCTCCACGATCCGCGGTCATCGAAACATCATCGAGAATCGTACGAGTTCCATAGCGAGCTACCAAATGCTCTACTTGGACATAGGGGAAAGCCTCCGGCCCTGTCGCCATCTGCTTATCCTACGTAGAAAAAGATTGTCGTAAAGACCGCATCGGCAAGAATACAGAGAACGATGGATGTAACGACTGACGCCGTCGTGTTTGTTCCTACCCCCTCAGCGCCACCGCGGACATAGAATCCACGGTAGCAAGAGACAAGACCAATGAGCAGGGCAAACACGAGGCTTTTCACCATACCAGTCACGAGATCGCTGATGAGCAGGGATTGCGCGGTTTGCTGCACGTAGTTCCGACTTCCCAGGCCCAGCACGATGACCCCGACCCAGTACCCACCAAAAATTCCTGCCAGGTTCGAGAGCACCGTGAGGCATGGTACCGCAGCGAGTAAGGCGAGCATGCGAGGAACGAGGAGAAAGCGGCTTGGACTGAGTGCCATCGTACGCATGGCATCAACTTCTTCCGACACCACCATGGTGCCGAGTTCGGCGGTAATGGCCGAGCCACTCCGACCTGCAACGATGATTGCGGTAATCAGTGGCGCCATTTCTCGCGACATTGAGACACCAACGAGATTGGCAATGTAGATAGCCGCTCCGAATTGACGAAGTTGGCTTGCCGCGTTGAGTGCCAGGACTGCCCCAATCAAAAACGACAGAAAGGTCACAATTGGCACACCTTCCACGCCGATTTTCACGATTTGTTCACTGGTACGATGCCATTTTATCCCTTTGCCACGCCAGGGGGCGACGAAGAGACCGTGCGCGATTTCACCGACGATTTCAAGTATTTGTCGCCCTGTTGCAACCAACTCCAAGGTCTGTTCTCCAACTTCTTCAACCGGAGACAGGTCTTCTGCGGTTGGCGCGGCCTCTTTGAGGAGTCCGGCTTCGAGACCAGTGAATGCTTGTCGAGCGTGTTGTGACACCTGGGTGAAGCGTATGTCGACTCCTTGTTCGCGCCCTTCGATAACGAGCCGCAGCAGCGTTGCTGCTTCAAGGCTCGTCATCGTTGTGTATTCGTGTAGATTCAACACCACTTGTGACCCAGACGAAGCGTGGTGCAAGACCTGCTCACGTAGCGCGGGAAGGGTGAGTCCTCCAGGAGGACGCGGGGCAATCAGCACAAGAGGTTCCACAAAGCGACGTTACTTCCTTTGCGATGCTCTTCAGACGTGACTGTTCCTCGCTGTTCTTAGAGGCTCAATGCCTGGCTGTCAAGATCGAGAGGGAAATTTTTCAGGAACGTCTAAAGCTTTGTTCATACATCCCGATCTCACTCATAGAGAGAATCGTTGGGGGATGAAAGTTTCAGAGTGAAACTTTCGCTGGTTGGTGACATTTAATCAAAATGAGACATCTGTGTAAGGAGGATGTGTCATGATCGATCGGACCCATGCTGGCCTTCGTTGTCACACGCGTCATTTGGTGCGCACCGTGAAGGGGGATTTGCCGCGAGAAAGCCACGGTACCATTGTGTATGAGATGGAGAATCTCGGGCGCCAACTCATCCTGGTGAACTGGGACAGTGGCATTGCTGTTCCCGTATTTCCAGATGAGATTGAGATCGAAAACCAACGAGCTGCTAGTCATTAGTTTCGCACTTTTCGAGAGTGAAAATTAGGGAAAATTGAAGATTTCGCCCATTCTTTTGACTCTTGAGCGCATTTACGGTGTACCAAGGTGTTGATAAAAATCGCATCTGCCTCGGGAAACCCCAATAAATCTGGGGTTCCGAGGGGTCAAAAAAGTGCGAAACTAATGGCTAGTCCTGTAGCATAACCAGGCCTTGTCGTCATGAATAATGTAACTCTCGATGTGAATCCGGTGCCTTGCGCTGGCAATTGCTTCAAGCCAGGCCGGATAATTCTCGGTTGCGTCTTTGAGCAAGCGAAGACTATTGCCAGGGACCAGCGGGGCGCCAGCTGCGCGCGAAAAAGCCTGATCCGCTAGCAGTCGACCTGTCGAAGAGAGGTCGTAGCCCGGCGTCGCTTCGGGGAACAGCTCTTCATCCATGTTGAGAGCAGAGTAAGAACTATGACGTCTGACCGGCAACTGACAAATGCAGCTCTTCGCTAGTATGAGGAAGATTGCGTGCTTGTTCAATCCAGTCACGAATCTGCGCGAGGATGGGTAAAATCCGCGAGAGATGTCGAGAAGCGTTCACGTCGAGAAACTTCTGGTGCAATGTTTCTGCGGTGCATTTCGTGAGTGCCGTGACCGAATCCACGCCTGCTGCATCAAGCAGTTCTGCGTATGTTACAGACATGCCGTTCAGGCGCAGCAAGTCTGCATGACGTACCCATTGGAGAATGAGTTCAGCCGGAATACCAGTTTTGGCGGAAATTTCGTTGCGTCCTTCGACAGTTCTGCCTCGTTCCAATAACACCGCTCTTGTCGCTATTCCTGCTTCACGAAGTTTTGGCAGATAGGCTTCGTCAAGGCTCCTAATCTCAGTGAGGTCGCTCAAAAATGCTTTTGCTCGCGTTAGGATTGAGTCCCGGGGAAAACTGGTTGGACTCCGATGGTGCACACTCGGTGAAAACTGCACCGGTACGGTAATCGCATCGCTCTTGCGATGGAGAAGCAGTTCGAGACCAGCAATACGAGATTGAAGACGAGTCAGCATTGCATCTTTTTCTCGCACGATGGCCTGGTAGCGCACTTTAAATTCCGCTAGCTTCGCTTCGTTTTCTGCGCCTTCGGCAACGGAGTGTTGGAAGGAGGCCAGTTGGGCCTGGAGGCGAATAATTTCCGCTTCTTTGTCGCGAACCTCCTGCTGATAATATGTCTCGGTTTCTTGGAGGGTGCTGGTGCATTCTGAAAGTTTGGTTTTTAGAGGTTCCAGCGAGAGCACCTGAGCATGTAGGCCACTAATGACTGTCTCTTTTTCTTGCAGGACTGATTGCAGATGGGTCATCAATTCAGTAATCCGCTCCTCGCTTTCTGTGGTTGTGTCGTAGCGTAAGCTTGGTTCGGCAAAGTGTTGAGGTGTCAGGCGGAATTCCTCAGGCTTATTCCCCAATTCATTGCGGAGCGCCTTTACTTCTGCTTCCAGCGTTCGTGTCGATTGCAAGTTTTGTTGCAGCGTCGCTTCAGTCTCGGCGAGGCGTGTGTGTAGTTTCTCAGTTTGCGCGACAGTTCCTGATAACGTTGCGATTTTCTCAGCGAGATCAGTTGTTAGTCCCGCTAGAGCTTCTTCTCGCTTCTGCAATGCCTCAGTGGCGGTAGTGACTTGATTGCGAAGAATGACCAGCGCAGCGTTGCTTTCACGTTCTTTCGTGACTCCTCCGCGTTCGGTAGAGTCGAGTTCTTTGGGTCGTGAGAAGCCATCCCGCTTGCGTGAAGTGAGCAGTTGTTTCCAGAGCCAACCAACAAACAACCCGAGCCCAAAAGCTGAAAGGAGACAGAGCCAGAGTTGTGCAATAAGAGCAAGAGACATAGTCATATTCCTCTTCCTTCAGCTCCCAAGAGAGTCTGAGTGCACGATAACTTCAGCACTCCGATTCCGCTGCCGTCCTTCTGGCGTGGCGTTGTTAGCAATGGGGAGAGAAGATCCGTATGCCTGCATGGACAGTTGCTCCTCCGCTATCCCCTGAGAGAGGAGATATAACCTCACTGTCTCGGCGCGGCGCTGGCTCAAGTCTATGTTGTAGTCTTCGGTGCCCAGATTATCGGTGTGACCAGTGATTTCGATATGTGCCGCAGGACGATTACGAAGCATAGCAAGAATAGAGGTCAGAGCGAAACGGCCCTTGGTCGAGAGTGCATCACTACCAGCGTCAAACTCAATGACCTTCCCTCTAAGCGTATGCGGAACAGCCGGTTGCTGAGCCTCTTCTTGAATTAGCGTTTCTGGAGGAAGAGACGCCGTTGGAGGTTGTGGAGGGAGCACAGTTGGTGCGGGAGAAGGTTGAGGGATGGGGTCTAAGGTTGTTGGTGATTGTATCTCAGTTGTAGTGACAGTTGTAGTAGTAGAAGAGGGGAGGGCCGCAGAAGAGAAGGGGGCTTCCAGTGATGTAGGTGGTGCGGAGGAAGGTGAACTACTGGAAGAGGGATGCATTTCTGGTGACATCGCATGATGCCACGTACAAAACACCGAAAACCCGAGAAAAGAGACAATCCCAACAATAATTCCAAGCTTTTCCGTCATGCACAGCCATCCTCATTGTCGAGGGAGCACAAGCGGAGAGTCACAACGACAGAAAGTTCTAATTTAAAACCCCCCACTTTCTGTAGGATGCAACTGAAGGGGGAGAGAAAACAAGGGTCCCGGATGAGACGACGTTTCCTCAAAAGAACGGTCTCTGTTTTCCAGGCTCTGTAAGAATAAACGTCAGACGGTCATTTTCATCGAGTATCGCTCTTGGTGATGTCAACGAGGGCTTGAGGAGCGACAGGGCGGAGGCGAGCAGGGCCTCGGCGTAAAAGTAATTGCAGACCAGCGATTCGCGCCCGGAGACGGGAGATTTCGCTGTCTTTGTCGCGCGTGTCCATGTGCATGCGGACATCAGGCTCTGGTGTCTGGGAGATTGGTGGCGTAGCCGGTGGTTCGAATTCATGAACACGATTTTGCAGTTGAACAATTGCCGTTTCTTTCTCATTTAGAGTGCGCTGATAGTGAGCGCAAGAGTGCCGCAATTTGCCGTTGCTCTCAGTGAGGCGAGCCAACTGTGCTTCTAGGGCAGAGAATCGCTGCTGCAACTGTTGTAACTCAATATCCTTTGTCCGGATGATTGTCTCAAAACGAGTTCGTTGCGTTTTATGACTTGCTTCGAGTTCTCGGATAAGTTTGCCCTGGCGTTCCTGGTCTTGTAGCTGTCGAGAAATCTGGAGCTGGGCTTCAGTTTTGTCGGCCAAGTCGCGACGTAAGGACTGAACTTCATGTTCAAGGCGCTGGGAGAGCTGCCGCTCTTCTGACAACGCAGCGGTACTTTTCGCCTCCTTCTCTCGCAGCGTTCGCACGTGGGACGTCAGCGATGCTAGTTCAGAAGTCTTCGCTCCAAAGTCCCGTGTTAAGGCTGCTAAAGAGATACTTCGCTCTTCTACGCGAGCACGTGCTGCATGGAGTTGCTCCTCAAGGCTTTGCAGCTGATCTTCGTGATCACGGACTTCTTGTTGCGCGTTTTCCACCTCTTGCTGTTTGTCGTGGAGTCGATTCTCCCAGATTTTATCAGTCCGCTGGCTTTCCTGGTTAGCAAGGAGTTGCTTTGTCAGCCATCCCACCAGGGCTCCGAGAGCAAATGCTGAGCTCAGATACAAAAGAATTTGCATAAACAATGGTGACATTGAGAAACTCCTTTTTCACCGTGTGCTCCGCAGTGCGGAGTCATGGAGAGTAACTTGCACGCGACGGTTGCGCTGGCGGCCTGTGGGGTTCGATTATCAGCAATGGGAGATTTGGGGCCATGCCCACTGGTGCGAATACGTGCCGCCTCTATTCCTCGTGTCATCAGATAGTAGCGGACGACGTCTGCACGTAGGCGGCTGAGATCCTCATTGAACTGCTGGTGACCACTGTTATCCGTATAGCCTCGAATCTCGACTTGCGAATGCGGCGTACGCGTTAACGCTGAGAGGAGCGCTTTCAAGGTGGTTTGCCCTCTGCGCGAGATGTGCGCACAGCCAGTTTGGAATTCAATCATCGCATCAGCATGATCACTGGTCATCGTCACTCCAAGTGAGGTTTTCGACTCGGATAATGAACCCAACGCTGGATCAGACGTGCCTGCAGGTGGCGGAGAAGAAGTCGGGGTGTGAGCAGGTTCGTGGGGCGTTGCTGCTCCAGCTGCAGGGACTGCCGCACTAACGAGAGGAGTTGCGGCTGCTGCGGCAGCAGCTACCGCAGCAGAAGAGGCTACTGGGGGGACAGGAGTGGGAGCTAGGGATTGCGTTTTCTCGGGGGCTGGTAGTCGTGTGACGTGCGTACCAGTGATCTTCCGTTGAGCAGAAGGAGTGCGTCCGTAGTTACTCACGCATAGTGATACGAGCAAGAAGAAGGTCAGGAGCCCTATCACGATGCCGATCAGTTCTTTCATAGCGCCTCTGAGAAAACGCTAGCAGATCTGTGCAGTATGAACCAGCGATTTATCGTCTCAATTTTTGCGACTTTTTGTGCCTGTCACATAAGTAACAACAAAATGAAAACTCTGATGATCTGTGAACGGAGAGCGATAGGAAACAATCGAGAATTGAGGTCAGCAACGAGGCGTGTCGTGAGATGCACAACGTGAACGAGACGAAATCGAACCACGGAACATTCGTACAGTTGGGGTGGCGTGCGCCATGCGCACGACGCGCTTGCCAGCTTTGATTCCCGTGCGCATGGCGCACGCGACGGCCTCTCCGGTGACCAGCCAAAATGTACCAATCTCGGGTGGTTTGATTTAGGAAGGAGAGGCTTCGCTGAGAGGTGAGCTGAAAAGTAGGAACACGCTGCCCTTGCGAGGAGCCTGAGGCGACGACGCAGCCTGATAGCATACACAGACTGCGTCGTCGCCCTTACCATGACAGAGGCGGCTCACGTGAGAGTTGTCTGTTCTGGCTCTACTGGAGACGAGCCAGGTACGTCGTCAGACTCTTTTCCTCTCGCTGCTTACACGCAACCGCGATGCGCAGCTTCTCCAAATGCTGCTCCATCGTCTTCGCCCCTTGTTTGACTGGATGTGAAGAGAAGAATGCCTGTACGTCGGCTTCGAGCGCAGGAGTCACTAGGGCGGTAATCCCTTCGCCCATACGGACGATCGAGTTGTCAGGATACTGGCGTATCATCTCGTCCCAGTGCTGTGTGAGAAACTTCCAGACATGCTCGCGGCCATCAGTGTTCAAGAGCAGTGCCCGCATAAGATACGGCGCGTTTTGCGTGCGCACCTCCCCATTGATCGTCATCGTGAGGGTGCGGTCAAGCAAGTCCGTATGTCGGAAGGCGGCGAGCGCGAACAGATAGCGTTGTTCTTCTTGCGGAGTCTTTGCGCTACCGACATTGGCATGAAACTCTTCATACTCTGCGCGACTTCCCATGTGAGCGAGAATAGCAACCAAGGCAGGGACAATGTTGCGGTCAACCGCGTTGGGTGTCGTTCTGTACTGCTGGTAACGAACTTTCGCTTCGTTCTGTGTCGCAGGATCATTTCCGAGTGTCCCTAATGCATTCAGGAGTTCACCACGTAACTGACGGGTGAGTTCATTTTCTCCGGGGGACGGATCCCAACCGAGTTTTTGTGTAATCGGACGGAGGAAGGCGCGGAGAAACCCCTGCAAGCCTGTACGCTGCTCGGCATCAAGGAGTCGATACAAGTAGTGACACGATCCGAGCATCGCGGTCCACACGTTGTGGTCGGTCTCTTCACGGAAGATCTGGAGGAGATCGAGATACGAGACGACTGGCGTCAGCCCGGCAAGAGTGGCCGCCCAGGTGTCATTGATCAGGTTGAAGCGTTCTACCGCTGAGAGTGCTGTTTGCGAGGCACGCGTGAGACGCGTTAGCAGGTCTTGCGAGTAGCGAACGCGATAGAACCCCGGTCCACCGGCATTGACCACGACCCATTCGGGCGCTGCAGGGAGCGGGATGCGCATTTCACGATCAGTGAGCAAGAGGCGTTGTTCTTGTACGCCTGCCGCAGTTTTTACGCGAAGAAAGATGGGCACCTGCCAGCGTTGCTCGTCCGCGGCTGTATTCGCCAAATAGAGAAACCGTTGCTGCCGTAAGAGCAGGACATTGTGGTCCATCTCGGCGGTGATGAGTGGATAGCCAGGCTGAAACACCCAGGAGTCCATTAGCGTACGGACAGGCTGCTGTGCCGATTCTTCGATAGCATCCCAGAGGTCGGTGGTCTCTGTATTCGCGTACTCATGCTTGCGGAGATAACGGACGATGCCCTGACGAAAAACCTCGGCACCAAGATATTGTTCCAGCATGCGTAAGACAGATGCGCCCTTTTCATAGGTGAGAATGTCGAACATGCCAGCCGCATCGGCTGGTAAGCGAACCGGGTATTCAATGGGCCGGGTGCTGTTGAGGCCATCAACGAGCATGGCTGCTGCACGTGAGACGGCGAAACTCGTCCAGCGCTGCCATTCGGGCTTGCAATGGTCGACTGCGAGCATTTCCATGAACGTGGCGAATGCCTCGTTCAGCCACAACCCATTCCACCAGCGCATTGTGACAAGGTCACCGAACCACATATGGGCATTTTCATGTGAGACGACGTCAGCGACGCGTTCAAGTTCGCTGCGAGTTGCCTGGTGTACATCGACCAGCAGTGCAGTTTCACGAAAAGTGATGGCACCGAGATTCTCCATCGCTCCTGACGCGAAATCAGGAATGGCGATAAGGTCGAGCTTGTCGCCAGGGTAGGGATAATTGTAGTACGTGCTGAAAAACTGTAAGGACGCAGCCCCGATGTCTTGACCGAATTTGGCTAAGTCGCGTTTGCCAGGAATCGCCCACACGCGGAGCGGTTTCCCATCGACAAACACGGGTGGTGTCCCCTCAAATTCTCCCACGATGAACGCGACCAAATAGGTCGACATTTTGATGGTATCTGCAAACACGACTTCTTTTTTCTCGGTTCCAGGGATCGGTGTTTCACGCACAACGGCGGTGTTTGAGATCGCTGTCAAATGCTTATTAATGACAAGTGTTGACTGAAATATGGCTTTTGCTGCGGGCTCATCCCAGCAGGGAAAGGCACGTCGGGCATCGGTTGATTCGAATTGAGTACTTGCCAGGGTTTTTTCCTGCCCATTCGCGTCTTTATACGTACTCCGGTAAAAGCCGTGTAGCTTGTCGTTGAGAGTACCAGCAAACCGTAAGTGCAGTTGCCACGCACCAGGAGAAAGTGTTTGCGGAAACGTGAAGATCGCGCGCTCGTTTGCGTCATCCAAGCGTACCGTGCCATTGTGGGACACACCGTGAGTTCCGGTGATTGTTACCGTGCTAATGGTGAGTTCTGCGGCATTCAGCGTAATTTCTGAGACCGGTTCGTGGATAGTGAGGGATACCGTTTCTTCGCCTGCAAAGGTGAAAGATGTGAGGTCGGGGGTGAGACGCAGCTGATAGCGCTCCGGGCTCACGGTTTCAGGTAAGCGATACGATTGAGCATCGACAAAGACCGAACCTTGTTCGTGCGTATCCGACATAATTGCTCCTGAGGGGAAATATAGGTCCAGTTGATACCTGGTACCTACTTAGCCGATAGGGATACCAGAAAAGCCTGGGTATTGGCAAACTACGAAGCACAAAAGCAACGGGCGTCGAGATGATTCCCGACGCCCGTTGTGAGGATTATCTACGCTCCCGTTGGTTGAACGAGTAGATCAGGTCATGAGTTGGTCTGTTTGCGTCTCAGCCATGCAAGGGCGATCAAGCCAGAACCGAGGAGAATCACTGTGCCTGGTTCCGGAACTTGTCCATCAAGGGTGAGCTTCCCGTTGAAGGTGGCTGCATCAAAGGCACTCACCGTCGCGCCGAAGACCACTTTCATATTGCCGATTGAGTCAGTGGGCGGGTTGAGTGGGTTAATATTGAGGTCAGCAAATGCAGGACAGAGTTGTGAACCGCCTCCAGTAGAACAAGACCCATTAACGAGGTGGTCGTAGATGGTCCCTGGATCAGTACCGACCTGGAGACCGATATTAGTTACTTGCACGCCAGCACCTCCTGAATTGCTTGCTGTCGTGCTGCCACTGACGTCTGAATGGAGGGTCCCGTATGGTCCGCCAATGAACGGCTGAATGAACGTGAAAAGGTAAGTTGTGTCCGTGGTACCTGCAGTCATTGATGCAGTCCAGATAATTTCTGGATCTGGGTCGCCGTTCAGTGACACGGTAAATGTCGATCCATTCGTTCCTGTCCCACTTGCTGATGCAAACGTGCGACCGGTTTCTGAATTATAATTGGCTTTGGCATTGGCACCGAGGTCTACTGTATTCCCGTTGACTTGTGCAGAGAGTGACCCTGTCAAACTGTCTGCGGTGATAGTGCCCTTGTTGATCAACGAATTGATATCAATCGTGCTTGCTTGAGCAAGACCATTGATCGAGAGCAGTGCCGCCACCGTCAAAACCAACAACTTAAACTGCCTCATGACTTCCTCCTTCCTGCTGATATATGTTAGGTGCAGGTGAATTGTAGAGAGCGCAAATTTTGTGCCTAGGGAAAACTGTAGTTATTGCAATTGTTTTCGTCGCCTCTCTACCTGTCTACAGGCGAAAGATACGGAAAAGCGTAAAAAAGGCTGACGATCACAGCACTGTGTGTTTTGCTGTTATGCAAGAAAGTTGTACGTCAGAGAATTGGGGTAGTGGAAAAAAGTACTGTCTCGGTCTTCATCGTCATCCCAGAGTGATGAATGTGATTGGGTAGCGAGGTTCATTCTGCTACACCTGTTTGTCTCTCGCTATTGTACGAGCGTCTGTCGTATGTTTGGTAACTATCTATTTTCATTGGTAAAGTTGCAATCAATAGCAAAAAATCACAGACAAAAGCTTTAGGGGTGATTTATTTGATATCTAAATTAATCACACTAGATGCCCGATTGGCTCTTCATAGCTTGAGCGTGGCAGAAAAGTTTATAAGTGTAAAATATTCCGACAAAAAGCCGGGGAATTAGGGTAAAATCCTTGTAAGTATAAGAAAAGAAAAGAGTGATATGTAGGTTTGTAAAATTTACCGACGAAATTTTTATTACGGAATACACCGTAACCAAGTAAGTGCCCTTCTTGGAGTTCTATAATAGCGTGGCTCGTGCTACGCGTATATTATGAGGTTCTCGGAAAAATATTGCTCAAGGAAAGGATAAAGAAATTGACCCTGGAAAGTGATCCAGGTATGAGGGGGGTATTATCGCTCAACTATAAAAGGCACGGAGTATGAAAAACCCGAGCGACACCAATCCTGATTTTGACCATGGCGTTGTTACCGAAACTGAGAAGAAGCTCAAGAAACCGCCTTTGTATAAGGTCCTGCTCCATAATGATGACTACACAACGATGGAATTTGTCGTCTATATCCTCCAGTCGGTGTTTCATCATGAGTCCACGAAAGCGACCCAGATTATGTTGCATGTGCATCGCAAGGGAGTCGGAGTTGCTGGGGTCTATACGCACGAAGTTGCCGAAACGAAAGTGAACCGGGTGCATGAACTGGCAAAGGAATACGAGTTCCCATTAAAGTGCAGCATGGAAGAAGCGTGAAGACACCGCAGCTTTTCCCGATTGTGAGTACGACTTCAGTTGGTATTTTGCGTTTGACGCGCTATGTTTTTTGCGTCACGAGGGGATGAAGGAATGTTACGACTGAGCCGAGAATTAGAAGCCACGTTTTCTCTAGCGATTAAAGAAGCGAAGCGTCGCCACCACGAGTATCTGTGCTTGGAGCATATCCTTTATGCGCTGACGTTCGATGACGCGGTCGCCACGATCATTCGCCACTGTGGTGGCAACGTGAAAGCGCTCCAACGCGATTTGGAAGATTTCTTCAAGGATAATATCGAACAGCTGCCTGACGGTGTCGACGCCGAGCCTCAGCAGACACTCGGTTTCCAACGTGTCTTACAAAGAGCGGCGGCGCACGTGCAATCGAGCGGGAAAGAAGTTGTCGAAGGTCGTAATGTGCTGGTAGCCCTGTTCCGTGAAGAGAATAGCCATGCTCTCTACTTGTTACAACGACAAGGTATAGCTCGACTCGATGTGTTGAACTACATTTCGCACGGCATTTCGAAGATTCCGACAGAAGACGAGGAAACTCCGGCTTCGCGTGCAGATGACCATGCTCCGGCCCCGGATGACGAAGACGAAGCCAGACCAGTGAAGAACCCGCTTGAGGCGTTTGCGTCAAACCTTGTGCAACGAGCGAAAGACGGACTCATTGACCCACTGATTGGTCGGCAGAACGAGCTTGAGCGAACGATCCACGTTTTATGTCGACGGCGTAAGAATAATCCTATTTATGTCGGAGATTCGGGCGTCGGGAAGACGGCAATCGTTGATGGACTGGCTCTGCAAATCGCCAAAGGTGAGGTGCCCGAGGTACTGAAAGATGCGACGATTTACTCGCTCGATATGGGAGCGGTACTGGCAGGGACAAAATTTCGCGGCCAGTTCGAAGAACGGCTGAAAGCCGTGCTGAACGAATTGAAGAAACGTCCCGAAGCCATCTTGTTTATCGATGAGATTCACACGATTGTCGGAGCTGGTGCGACCAGTGGTGGTTCAATGGATGCGTCAAACATCCTGAAGCCTGCTCTTACCTCGGGTTCTCTCCGTTGTATCGGTGCAACCACCTATCACGAATATCGCAGCTATTTCGAGCGTGATCGCGCGCTTGCACGACGCTTCCAGAAGATTGAGGTGCATGAACCGAGTGTCGATGAGACCGTGCAAATTCTTGAAGGATTGAAGGATCATTACGAGAAACATCACAATGTGACGTACACCCCAGAAGCGTTACGTGCGGCAGCAGAGCTATCCGCGAAATATATCAATGACCGTTTCCTGCCTGATAAAGCTATTGATGTGATCGACGAAGTGGGAGCTTCGTTCAAAATTAAGGCTGCGACTGTAGATCGCACAGTGAGAGATACGGACATCGAAGACGTTGTTGCCAAGATCGCACGAATTCCCCCGCGTAGCGTGTCGGTATCTGACAAGGAGCGCTTACAGAATCTCGACGCCGATCTCAAGCGAGTGGTCTTTGGGCAAGATAAAGCGATCCAGACGGTGGTGACGGCCATCAAGCTCTCTCGCGCTGGACTAGGCCACCCAGAAAAGCCAGTTGGGTCGTTTCTTTTCACTGGCCCAACCGGTGTAGGAAAAACCGAAGTCGCGAAGCAGTTGGCGGCAACCCTAGGACTGCAGTTCTTGCGCTTCGACATGAGTGAGTACATGGAGAAGCATACGGTTTCGCGCTTGATCGGGGCGCCTCCGGGGTATGTCGGTTTCGACCAAGGCGGATTGCTCACCGAGGCGATTACGCGCAATCCTCACGCGGTGTTACTGCTTGATGAAATTGAGAAGGCCCATCCTGATTTGTTCAATATTCTTTTGCAGGTCATGGACCATGCCACGCTAACCGATAACAATGGCAAGAAAGCGGACTTTCGTCATGTCATTCTGATCATGACGAGTAACGCTGGTGCCCGAGAAATGGCCTCGGCCTCGATCGGTTTTGGCGATCGTTCTAATCTCGGCAAAGGTGAACAAGCACTGGAACGTCTGTTTAGTCCTGAATTCCGTAACCGCTTAGATGCAACGGTGACGTTTGGTCCACTCGTACCAGAGGCGATCGAAAAGGTCGTCGATAAATTTGTTGCCGAAGTTGTCCAGCAGCTTGTTGAAAAGAAAGTAACGATCACGCTTACGCCCGCCGCGCGCAAATATCTCGCAGAGAAGGGGTATGACAAAACCTTCGGTGCGCGGCCCATGGCACGCCTCATCCAGAAGGAAATTAAGCAAGTCCTGGCCGATGAAATTCTTTTTGGCAGACTCCAGAACGGAGGCAATGCCGAGGTCGATTTGGGCGAAGACGGGCTTGTCTTTAAGTACGACGTGCCACCGGTGGAAGAGGGAGCGGTTGCCGCAGCGGTGTAAGGCGCGCCTGTGTATTGTGGAGGGGCACGGACTGCCGTGCCCTTGCTCTTTGTCAGAATACTGACGACTGACTATTTCCCTACCGGAGCGAACAAACATCGCTCGTCGATATACAGGCCCCCACGTAACCGACAGTCTGCTTGGCTAAAGGTTGCACCGCTGGCATCTGGGGTATAACACAACTCGTTATTGAATACGCCGCCGCGTTGTTCACACTTTTCTTCTGGAGATTTGCGTCGCTCTTCCGTGCGCGCGACTTCGCGTTGAAACTCCTGTTTCCAGGCCTGTAGTCTTTGTTGGGGATAACTACAAGCCGACACGAATACCAGTATTCCGACCACACCTAAAAGCGTTCTCAGTTTCACTCTCACCTCCTGTCTTCTCCTCTACCACCACCTGCGGTTTCTTGGTAGGGTAACTTCGGCATACCGATGATTCATGGCCGATCAGGCACAAAGGAGGAGAGAATCAACGTATGACTGAGCTTGCTTTTACTTCGCATGTGAAAGTCGGTGAAAAGCGCTACCGCGAACGCTTTGGTCTCGATTTTGAGGACTTTGCGACTGGCCAGGTGTTCAAACATCGCCCAGGTTTAACCGTTTCTCAACAAGATAATGTTGAAGAATCTATGGATACACTTAATCAAGCGATGATCCATTTTGATGAACGTTATGCGTCAACCACCGAATTTACCAAGCCGCTGGTTGTGAGTACCCTTACCCTGCAACGGCTCATTGGGCTGACCTGGAAGACCTTTGCTAAAAAAATTCGCATCCTTAGGTGGGCTGATATTAGTATGACTCGTCCTGTGTTTGGCGGTGACACTCTCTATGCTGAGACAGAAATAAAGGAAAAACAAGAGGTTCCAAATGATCCGACCTGCGGTAAGCTGACGGTCATCACCAGGGGAGTCAATCAACAGGGGACGGTTATCTGCTCGATGGAGTATGATCTTCTTGTCTATAGAAAGAGGTATGTCCCCTTTGACAAAATCCAATACTAATGATTCTCTAAAAGAGTAGGTGCATATGGCGACGTTCGCTTCTCACAGAAAGTTATCCGATAACAGCTACATCGAGATCGCTGGGGTAGAGTATGACGATTTCGAGGAAGGCGACATCTTCGAGCATCGCCCAGGGCGAACGCTGACTGCGGACGAGAATCGTCTTCACACGATGCGCGCTGCTGACCTTTCTCCGCGCGTCGTCGACGCTGTGTATAACGAGAACGTATACGGCGGACAGCAGGTCATCGGCGAAACGTTTGTGTTGAGTGTCGTGACCGCATTAACAACGAAAACGTTTAACAAAGTGGTGGCCAATCTCGGCTGGAAAAATATCGAGTTCCCCACCCCTGTCATGGCTGGTGATACGATCTATGCCGAGTCAGAAGTGTTAGGGAAACGAGAGTCGCAATCACGTCCGACCCAAGGCGTGTTGCATATTCGGACACGAGCCGTGAATCAGCGTGGCGAGGAAGTGTGCCGGTTTGAGCGTCGTCTGCTGATCTACAAACGAGGACTGGGACCATACGAAGCTGCAGGGTATTAGCATTTTTACGAAGAGAAGAGGTCTAAACCATGCGTGATGCCCGCACACTGAAGCGCAGTTTACGGAAAACCTTTTCACGTGGAAATCTCCGCCATGAGTCTGGACGGCCACCTCACTATGCGGTGGTACTGCATGGCGATTGGATTAACAGTTCGCAATATATTGCGCGCATGCTACAGAAGACGTTTTTCTATAGCCATACCAAAGCGAATTATCTGGCGCTGCTGGCGCGTTTTGTTGGGCGCTGTACGGTCTGGAAAGGGCCCTTTGAAATTGCAGAAATGAAAGCGTACCAGTTACGTGCCTATGGACCGGACCCGCGTCGTATTACCGCTGGGGCGCGTCCTTTAGATGTGACGCTGGAACCATTACAGCGGCGGTAGTCGTCGATCGCTTACGTTTTTCTCCAGCTGTGGCAAAAAATACTACGGCGGTGTAGCTTGCTACACCGCCGTAGCTGCGCCAGTATCGTAATCTTAAAGATCGTCTGAAAAGTAGTGACAAACTGTTATTGCGAGCAACCAGAGGCGACGAAGCAATCGCAGAATCACCAGAACAGATGATAAGGATTACTTCGCTCCGCTCGCAGGAATACTTTCGGTGGACTTCTGCAGCCTCTTAGCGACCGCCGCCCTGGAGTTTTTCCTCAGTTCGTTCTGTCATTTCTTTGGTCGCATCACCAGCAGCCTTGGCGGCATTCCCAGCGGCTTGTGCGGCATCTCCTACTGCGCCTACGGCAGCGGCCGCAGTATCTTTCGCTGCTTGTTTGGCGGCGTCAGTAGCATTTTCTAGTTGTTGCTTGGTCGCATCAACTGCGTGTTCGACAGTTTGTGAAGCGGCTTCTTTCGCGGCTGTGGCCGTGTCACTCGCTGCTTGTTTGGCGGCATCTACTGCTTGCCCGGTTTTTCCTGCTGCAGTGGCGGCTTTCTCCTTCGCTGCATCAAGCACGCCTTTCCCGGCTTCAGTGGCCTGTTCGTTAGCACACCCGCCAAGGGTGGCAAGCGCTAGCCCACCCGCGATAATGGCTGCAAACGTGAACTGTGCAAAACTCCCTTGCTTCATACTGTCCCCTTTCCCTTAGCAACGATCTTCCGTTTGCCAAGGCCATGTATTTTCGCCCTGTCCCTCTCTTCTTAACCCCTCTCTAGCGCTGGTGCAAGTAAAAAATAACAGTCTGAAGGGACAGGAGCTGCATGTTGCTCGTATCCTGCTTCAATGCGGCAATCACCACTAGCTATTTATCCCTGCCGATAATCTGTTCACCACGATAGCTTTTGGCCAAAATTTCGATAGGGTTCAAGGGTTTACGCCCCGTCCCTTGCTGGATTTGGATCGCGGCCATAGGGCAATCCGAACAACTCACATCCGGTTTGATACTGGTGATATCGCGAAACGCTTTTCCACCCCATTTGAGTGAGGCTTCAAAATTTTCTTTTTTCATCGCCCAGGTACCGTCGTGACCAGAACAGGCTTCGATCACCTCGACTTTTGTGTTCGGGAGCAACGACAACACATCACGTGTCTTGTAGCCGATATTTTGTGCGCGGAGATGGCACGGCATGTGATATGCCACTGTACCTGCGCTCGTCCTGAACTCGCGGTTAAGCTTCCCCTGAGCGGCGAGTGACGCAAGAAATTCGGTCGGGTCAGTGGTTTTCTTGGCGACGGTCTTGGCATCTTCAGTGCCCAAGAGTCGAGGGTACTCTACGCGCAACATTTGTGAGCAGGTTGGGTTCGTTGCCACGATAGTCCGGCCAGCGTTGACGTGAGGAAGGAGGGCTACGACGTTCTTGCGTGCCGCGGCAATCGCACCATCCATATCGCCATTGTGCCACAACGGCATTCCACAGCACTGTTCATAAGCGAAGACGACATCGACGTTATTGCGTGCCATCACTTCGAGTGTGTCCATGCCTAAGCCTGGAGCGTTGTAGTTGACAAAACACGTGGCGAAGAAAGCGATCTTTGCGCTCGGTTCCCCTTGAGGATTCTTCCATGATGAACGAAACCGGGCGGCAAATGTCTTCCAATAAAACGGTGGCAGTTTCTTATCTCGGTGAATTCCCAGGGCACCTTGCATGAAAAGGCGGTGTGCGGTGTTCTCATTCGCCCAGTTGGCAATGGGTGCAGTCCAGCGGGCGAATTTTCCGATGAGGTCCGGGTTGCCCAGCAAACGGTCTTGCCACGGGACGCCATGCTTTTTGACCTCTATAGCTTTTGCGCGCGCCATCAGGCGAGGAAAATCGATCGCCCATTCATGGTTACTACTCGGTGTATAGGGGCAGTTGATGTCACACAGTTTGCACTGGAAGCACATGTCGACGACGGTTTTGACATCCGCGGCGGTAAATTTCTTGATATCGACCTCGGCGTATTTTTCATCGGTACAATAGTTATCCACAGCCTCGAACATCTTGGGAAAACTGCCGCAGAATTTGTTGCACAGGCGGCAGTCTGCACACAGCCCAAAGATGCGTTCTACTTCTGAACGTAGGTCTTTCTCGTCGTAGTACCGCGGATCAGTTGGATCGTAGGCCGGAAGTTTTGTCATTCGTACGCATCCTCACTGGTTTTTCAGGGGGGTAATGAATGGTCTCACCCGTAACGATGCCCTCTGTGTTTGGCAAGGCCCCTGTGAAGAGGTGTCAGCGATGAATATGCCGGTAGGCCTGATCGTCAATCATAAAGCGTCTTCGTTATCGCGGTTTCCTCGTATACAATTCTGGACTGTCTCACGTAAGGGTTGGTGCTCATGAAAAAACTCTCTGCCTTCATCATCGCCATGACGACCATGATCGTGGTGAACGGAGCCTCACCGGCGGCTGCACAAGGACAAGAAAAGACTCGCTATGAAATCGTCGTGACGAATTTAACTCGCGGGCAACGTTTCACCCCACCATTTGTCGTGATCCATAAACCAGGGGTACGTCTCTTCACGTTAGGCATGGGCAAGAATTAAGTTACCGATTAAGAGCGAGGAAGAAGCGTATAGTTCCAATCGCCATGAAACTTACCGGGTTTGATATTGAGCGCTT
>VGTJ01000010.1 GCA_016874775.1 Deltaproteobacteria bacterium | reverse complement strand
CCTGCACTGGGTGTTAGATGTCGTGTTTCGCGAAGATGCCCGCCGGGTCTATGATCGCACGACGGCGGAGAACCGGGCGTTCCTCAACCGCTTGGCCGTCTCGCTCTTACGCGGGGACCCCGGCAAAAAGGTTCGCTCAAAGTTAAGCGCAAACGCCCAGGCTGGCACCTGTCCTACCTCGCCCAACTCCTCGGGTTTCCCTGCACTTGAAGCGCGTTTTCCGTGGGGTCGGCAGCTGTCCCACCAACGAAGTAGTACGTGCCATTCGCATCTGTCACTGCTTTACCAACAAGCACGTTTCCTTTGAAGAGTTGCACCGTCACTTCACTAATTGCGGGTTCGCCGGAATCTTGAATGCCATCACGATCGGTATCGCGCCACACACGGTTACCAATTTCCAACGGCGCGGCATCACAGAGGGTGGTCAAGTCTCCTAAGCCTGCGACTTTGCCGAAGAACGGCAGATTCCCCTCGTATACCTCATACCCAAGACGTGATTGTGTCCCTGTCGTATTGCTCAGGAAGATCACGCCACCGCTGGTGAAGCGCACCGGACCCATCGCCGTGAGTGCTATTTCCCCCGTCCCGGGGATAAATGTCACCCCACCAAGACTGGTCTCGTCATGCCCAGCGCTGAAAATCGAAATGAACTCTCCGGTGTAAAATTCACTCGTAGTGGGATCCTGGAAGACACCGTTGGTGTTCACTGAACGAAGCAGATCACCTGCAGTTACTCCCACTTCACCACTAGCTCCATTCGGCCACTGATTAATTTGTCCGACCTGATGCCCCCAACGATCGATAAACCCGAGGATCATCGAACCATCGATATCAAATTCAATATCCGAGAGAATTGGTTGTGGATACGAGAAAAATGTCCCACCTGAACACGAAAAACTCGGCCCTGAATCTGGAGGAGGAGTGATACTCGCGAGCCACGGGTACCACCGGTCAGTACCGGTGGCATCGCACGGGTTACGTGCGAGGCCTTTGGTATACGTTAGCGGAAACGACAATACCGACGTGAACGTTGTCCCGTCGAAACGATAGACAACAGCTTTCAAATCATTACGATTGTTCGATGTTTGTGCGTCGCAGATCCCGCCCACATACACTTGTCCACGCGAATACTTCACAGCAAACGGCCGCCAGTTGCCATTGGCACAGCTCGGATTAGGGATGAGGGTGCCTTGAATGTTCGCACTGGTAGGATTGGCAATCGGAATCGTGTAGAGCTTTTTATCGAAGAGGTTGACAGTATAGAGCGTGGTTTCGTCGTCCGAAAGCGTCAGCCCACCAAGGCCAACAGCGCCAACCTGACCGAAAGCAGCGGCATCAATGTTTGCACTTCCTGGTGCCCCAAGTCCGCGAGTTGCATTAGACGGAAACGTTGGACTACCAACAGCCGCTGAGCCACCAGCGTCGATTCCCTGCGCGGCGAGATCAACAAAGAGGCTAGGAGTTCCTGGAGTAGCAGTATTGGCGTTCGTCACTTGATAGATGGCGCCAAGGCCATTGGGCCCAATGCCTGCATGGCGTTTGAGGAAGGTCGCGGTGTACAGCGTTTTCGTTTGCCGCGCATAGGCGAGTCCCCAGGCTGAGCCGATTTCGCTTTTACTCGCCAGATGCTGAGGATTGACGGCAGTGCCTCCCAAGCTTACAGGAATGCCGTTGCCACTGCCGGCATATGGCAATGCCACAAGGACATCAACAGGCGCCGTGGTGTTAGTGTTACCGTTCACGTAACAACTTGTGGCAAGAATCGGATTGGTTTGACAGAAATCGTGCGCATAGTTGAGTGCCAAATTGATGTTGGACGATGCCCCATCAGGAACATACTGCACCGTTGTGCCATTTTGACTACCAAACGCGCCAGGCTGTAGAAAACCAGGGAGGTTGGTAAACTCGACACGATACGGACCAGTACCCGTCGCAGCAAGAGAATACGATCCAACATTCGCGCTCGTACAGGACGCAACATTGATCACTGCGGGGATCGCCGGAGCACTTGCTGGAACGGAAATCGCGGTTGTGTCGCACGTTGCGGTTTGTCCAACTCGTACGCCTGACGCATCATACGCCGTCACGACAACGCTGCTGACACCAGGTTCACCGCTGTCACGAACCCCATCAGCATCGAAATCACGAAAGACTGTTCCTGTGATTGTTCCGGCAGAATGACTATAGGGAACGAGCGGCAGAATCCACAGTGCTAAGGTCACACATAACCAGAACGCGCAATTTCCCCTTATCTTGTTGAATCGGCGCTTTTTCACCCCACACCTCCATCACAGCTGCAATTCTCCCTATCGTCGTAAAATAGGCAAAACGGGAGATAGAAACCTATGCAGCACGAGAGGTTCTATCACAAAATCTGCGCAGTGGGAAATGCTGTAGAGGGAAATCAGGTTTTTCCAGGGCGTTCTTCAGCAAGATTGGTATTCAGCTCACCTCTTTTCGCACAATCGCAGCACCGGCAGTAAGTGCATGGAGCTTTGCACGTGCCAATCCACGCGAGGAGGCAGAGAATCCACAATCGCAGGTCAGATACAGCTTTTCTGGTCTGGCGTGCTTCACCACCGCACGAATCCGCTCAGCCACATCTTCGGGTGTTTCGAGATACATCGATTTGACATCGACAACACCTGCAGCTAACTCCCGATCACCGCCATATTGGCTCCAAAGTTCCAACTCCGCCATTTCACGGTTGGCGTATTCCAAAGCGAACTGATCGGCTTTCACATCAAGGATGCCAGGGAATAACGGTTTGTAGGTTCGCTTCATTGCTGGACGGCCCTGATTGTTACCAAAGCAAATATGGAGAGCAATCTTCGCCTGAACACCTTCAACAGTTTTGTTGAAGAGCTTCACCGTTTCCTCGACCGGCAACACCGGCGTGCGGCCAGCCGCAGAAGGCTCATCGATTTGGATGAATGTCGCTCCAGCGGTCACCAGTTGGCGCAATTCTTTGTTCACTAATTCAGCAATGTCATAGAGCATCGGTAGATAATCACCGTTCGCATATCCACCTTTTGGCGTGATCGGTAAAGCAATCGTCAGTGGCCCTGGACAGCAGATCTTGAGCGGTTTGTCCGTCAACGTGCGGACATATTGATACTCATCAACCAAGCCGAAGCCCTGAGGTGCGGTCACTCGTTCGACGGTTTCAAAGCGTGGTGCGCTATCGTAGCTCATCACTCCCAGTTTTCGTTGCGCCGGGATCAGTTTGAGGCCTGAAAGTTTTTCCACCATGTTCCAGAGAAAACGCTGCCGGCGAATTTCACCGTCGGTGAGAATCGTCAGCCCAGCTTCTTCTTGGTCCCACACCGCGATCTTAATCGCATCCTGGATTGCTTCTTCCATATCTGCGGGGCCAGCATCTCCGGCACGTAAGACCCGCCGTGTTGCCGTCAGCCACGCAGGTGAGGCATACGAACCAACTCCCATAGTCGGTAACAAGCCAAGACCAGTCCCGTTGAGGATGGGCATGATAGTGTCTCCTTATTTTCCCCTCCGTGGACTTGTAGCAAAAAAGGAGAAGAGTGTCTGCTCAACCACACACCACCGGGCGTTTTTGACCATACCGCTGGTTCATGGTAGCGTGAGTGCCGCATTTTATTTGTTGCAAATACGTAAGGAACAGAAGTATGGAAGCTGCTGGCGAATTAGCACCCCCAGTCCGGGTGCTGTTAGGCCCTGGCCCGAGTAACGTTCATTCTCGAGTGCTCAAAGCGATGTCCACGCCGCTGGTTGGGCATCTTGATCCCGAGTTTGTCCGCTTGATGGAAGAAACCAAAGAACTCTTGCGCTTTGTCTTCCAGACGAAAAACGCACTGACCTTTCCGATCTCAGGAACCGGCAGTTCTGGCATGGAGGCCTGCCTCGTCAATTTGCTCGAAGCCGGAGACGAAGCCGTCATTGGTGTCAATGGCGTGTTTGGCACGCGCATGAAAGATATTGTTGAACGCTGTGGTGCTAAACCAGTGGTGATCGAGGCACCGTGGGGCAATGTTTTTACTCCAGAGCAAGTGCGAGACGCGCTCAAGCAATGTCGACGCCCAAAACTTGTTGCGCTTGTTCACGCCGAAACTTCGACTGGCGCTTGGCAGCCGCTAGAAGGAATCTCCTCCATTGTCCATGCAGCCGGTGCATTGTTCGTCGTTGACGCAGTGACATCACTGGGCGGTTGTCCAGTACAGATCGATGACTGGAAGATCGATGCGTGCTACAGCGGGACACAAAAATGCCTCAGTTGCCCGCCAGGACTCTCTCCTGTCACATTTAGTCAGGCTGCACTTGATGTCATTCGCGCCCGCAAATCAAAAGTCCAGAGCTGGTACTTAGACCTCACCATGATTGAAAAGTACTGGGGAGAAGAGCGTGTGTATCATCACACTGCGCCGATCTCGATGAACTATGCCTTGCGTGAATCTCTGCGCCTGATCCAAGAAGAGGGCCTGACCGCGCGGTTTCAACGCCATCGCCGTAACCATGAAGCGCTAGCCGCAGGCTTGAGCGCAATGGGCATGACGCTTGCCGCCCAGGAAGGACATCGGCTGTGGACCCTGAATAGTGTTGCCATTCCTAATGGTGTCGATGACGCTGGAGTTCGACGACAACTGTTGGAAGAGTATAATATTGAAATTGGCGCTGGCCTGGGGCCGTTACGTGGAAAGGTGTTGCGTATAGGCCTAATGGGGGAATCCAGCACCCGTAGTAATGTCCTCTTGGTATTAAGCGCATTAGAGAGTATCTTACGGAAACAGCAATTCTCTTGTACCCCGGGGGCCGGGGTGAGTGCCGCTCAAGCAGTGTATGCTGCGGCATAGAAAGACCTGCGAGAGAGGAGGAAGTGGGGATGTGGTGGTCGCAACTGCAGCAGGAACAAAGCAAAGCAAATCGAAGGTCGACGCAGCAATCTCAACAAGAAAATCAGCGAACAGCTTCTCATAGTGATCCAGCCGACAGTCATCAGGAGCTACGTCGAGGGGCTAGTCGTAACCGTTCATCAACCGCATTGCACGAAGGGTATTCTGCACTACGTCGAGAGAGTCAGGATAATCGGCTGCGCAGGCTCCAGAACGATAGGTCGGAAAACTCTCAGCAGACTCTGTATGCACGTTACGCTCTTGAGTGCCGTACCTTCTGTTGGAAGTTGGCCTTTCTCGTAGTTTTCCTTGTGAGTACCCTTCCAGCGGTCAGCTATAGCAACATAGGGAACGTCTCGCTTGAACAGGCAGATCCAGAGCTTGTCCCTTTTTTTGCCGATGACCTTGATCGCTCGTCTCTGAAAGCTGCCGTGTTGCAAAGTGTTGCGGCGTTGCGGCGACGCGATGAGTCAGCAATCCTAGCTTTCGGTGATCAACGCATTTCTGTTGCATTGATACGTGAGAGCCTTGAGACCTTCGCAGAGATGTTGGAAACTGAGCCTGATATCAGTACGGCCCTCTTACGAGACTTTGATATTTACCGTGTGACGTCTCCCGTCTTATTTACCGGCTATCATGAACCTGTCATCAACGGCAGCTTAGCACCAACCGAGCGCTATCGCTATCCACTTTATCGTGTTCCCAACGACCTACCGGCACGGGGCGCAGCCACTCCCTATTTCACACGGGCCGAAATTGATGGCCAAGGAGCGCTGAGAGGAAGAGGGAATGAGATTGTCTGGTTAGATGACCCGGTTGATCGGTTCTTTTTGCACATTCAAGGGTCAGGGCAAATCCGCTTGCCGAAAGGGGAACGGATGCGGGTTGGCTATGCTGGGGACAATGGCAGAGCCTATCGCAGCATCGGACGCTATCTCCTGGACCAGCGGGTCTTACCACCGGGCCAAGCTTCCACACAGGGAATCCGTCGATACCTCGCAGAACATCCAGAAGAACGGGACGACATCCTTTTTCACAATCCTCGATACATCTTTTTCAAATCATTCCCGACAGGTCCGAGTGGCCCGGTTGGCAGTCTCGGAGTACCT
This sequence comes from Deltaproteobacteria bacterium, assembly GCA_016874775.1. Taxonomy (NCBI): domain Bacteria; kingdom Pseudomonadati; phylum Myxococcota; class Myxococcia; species Deltaproteobacteria bacterium. Next base: position 53,129 of record VGTJ01000010.1, on the reverse strand, counting down.
CTCACCCCCGGGCGCTCGCTCGCCGCTGATCCTTCAATTTACCCTCTGGGCGGCCTCGCCTTTATCCATGCCAAGCGACCAGTCTGGAATGGTCAGAATCAGGTGAAGTGGAAAGAATTCTTCCGCTTCGTTGTATTACAAGACACTGGCGCAGCGATTCGCGGGCCAGCACGTGCGGATTTGTTCTGGGGGAGTGCGGCAGAAACCGAAGCCGGTGCAATGGCGCAACGAGGAGAGATGTATCTGTTAGTGAAGAAGCCGTAGCACGTACTCTGTAAAGCGTAAAACGCAAGAGGGGAATAGGAGGGTTGCGTATTAGGGTTTTCCCTGTCTCCGGCCTTCTGTCCGCCATCTTCTTCTGGTAAGTGTTGGCTATGAGTACCAGCGCCGCTATTCCGACCTTGGGACTTCGACACTTGGCATTGAACGTCGCAGATGTTGCGACCTCCGTTCAGTTTTATTCTTCTGTGTTCGGCATGCGGGTGGTCTGGCAACCAGACCCTGATAACGCATATTTGTCGTCAGGGTGTGACAACCTTGCTTTACACAAAGTGACAACACCAACAGTCAAAGATGGACAACGGCTCGACCATCTCGGATTTCTCGTCAGCACTCCAGAAGATGTCGACCGTGCAGCAGAGGTCCTTGCAACCCACAGCGTCCGCCTGCGCAATACCCCTCGTACGCACCGCGACGGCAGCCGCTCCCTCTATTGTTTCGATCCTGACGGCAACGTCATTCAAGTTCTCTATGAACCAACCCTCAGTGCCCAACGGCTCGGCTGAGGGAACGCTCACCGCTCCTTCACGGTTCTCTATTCTACGCCAAGCTCTGGCATGGACCGTTCACGCCTACACTGCTTCTGGCACAATTGCTGGCTTTCTCGCGTTGCAGGCATCTGTGAATGGAGATGTACGGGCGGCATTCCTATGGATGCTCATTGCCGTGCTTATCGATGCCACAGATGGCACTCTCGCACGGGCAGTGGAGATCAAGAAAGTACTGCCCTGGTTCGACGGCGCGAAGCTTGATGACATCGTGGATTATTTCACGTTCGTCATCGTTCCACTCGCTGCACTCTACTATTGCCATCTCCTTCCATCTTCGGGAACGATATTCTTTATCGCCATACCACTGCTTGCCAGCGCTTATGGTTTCTGTCAGGCCGCAGCGAAAACGCCAGATTTCTTCTTTACCGGGTTTCCGTCGTATTGGAACATCGTCGCGTTTTACCTGTACGCCCTGCAGACTCCGTCCTGGGTAAACGGTGGGATACTCTGTGTGTTGGCAGTTCTCGTCTTTGTGCCCATTCGCTATGTCTATCCAACTCGAACAGTTCGATTTCGTACCCTTACGAATCTGCTAGGGGCACTGTGGGTTCTCTTTCTGCTTGTGCTCATTTGGCAATTACCGACCCCATCCCAATCCGTTGTTTTTGCTTCTCTCTACTATCCTCTTTACTACACGGTGTTGTCGTTTTACCTCCACGCTACCCATCCAAGCGACACACAAAACCCTTGACATAGGAAAAGCCGACCCACGTTTTCTGTACGTTTATCGACGGATACAGAACTGAGCAAGGAATCCCTCTCCGCTTGTCTCTACCACCGCAACGCCGAACGCGGATTGTGCCATGCTAATGAGGATGTTGACCGGCGACGACGAGGATGTCGTCGTTTGAGGAGGAGGAGGGGCCCAAGAAGAAGGCCGCCAATAAATCCTCCGACATGTGCCCACCAGGCAACTTCAACTACAGGAGTGGTAGTGGCAGCCTGCGCATGCATACCAGCCCCAACCTGGAGTCCTAACCACAACACAAGATAGAACACCGCCGGAATACGGATGACAGGAAAGGAGAACCCTAACGGTAAGAGCGTTAAAACACGAGCGGTAGGACAGAACACGAAGTACGCGCCTGTTACTGCCGCAATGGCACCACTCGCACCTATCATGGGCAACGTCGACGTCGGGTTTGTATAGGTCTGGACTAAAACCGCGATCATTCCGCCCACGCTATAGAATATCAAGTAACGGAGATGTCCTAAGCGATCTTCAACATTTCCGCCGAAAATGTAGAGATAGAGCAGATTGCCAAGGAGATGCGCCCAACTGCCATGAAGAAACATGCAAAACAATAATGGCGAGAGAGGAGGAACAGTCCCCTGTTCGAGCGCCTGAGAGAAGGTGGCCGGGACCCATCCATAGGTTTGGACGAAGTTCTCGACCTGAGGGCCGAGCGCGAGTTCATAGGCAAAGAGCGCCAGGTTTGCTCCGATGAGCACGTGATTGACCCACGGAACCTGCTGTTGCGTTACAGAAGTGCGAAGTGGGATCATACAGTAGGTATCTTGCGTGAGGGGACTCTCACCCGCGCACTACATTTTCTTTCATGACCGACCAATGTACGCAACCCGTACCTTACCACCAGTACCCACAGGAGTTCTTATAGCACCTTCAGCGAATCTATGGTAGGGGAAATACAGGTATGCCAATCTACGAGTATCACTGTCAGGCGTGCGGTAAAGATCAGAGTATTCTGTTTCTCTCGCAAAAGGACATGATTGCAAAGCCATCGTGCAAGTATTGCAGCGCGCGTCGCTTGAAGCGTTTGCTGTCGCGCGTAACCTACCATCAAACCGAATCAGCTCGCTTGAGTGATTTTGATACCAGTGCCCCCCGGGACGAGTCTTTCTATCGCGACTCTCGTAACGTTGGCTTGTGGGCAAAGAAGCGCGCAAAACAACTGGGGGTAGACTTGGGCTCGCAGTTTGAGGAAACTGTAGAGAAGGCTCGTAGTGGAAAGATTAGTGATGACCTGTAACCTATGCTTCAGCGAATCCGCCAGAACATAAGCAAGCTTTTCCATGCGTGGTGGGACGTACTTCCACATCCAATCCGGAGGCTACTCAAAGTAGGGTCCGGTTTGTTCTTTCTGGTGTTAGGGATTATCGGAATTTTTATTCCCATTATGCCGCAAATTCCGTTCTTACTGTTAAGCTTGACGCTCTTAAGTAGTGAAAGTTCTCGTGCCCGTAATCTATTACGCAGAATGAAGCGCTGGTTAGCTCAACAACGACGAGCGCTACGAAGGAGAAAGAATCATGGCCGATAAAGATCGATTGACTGATAAGTTGCGTGATAAGGAAAAGGCCGAGGAAGATCGATACTTCGCCCAGCGCGATCGTGAATTGCTCGACAAAATGAAACAGGGCCAGCCAGGGACAGGAACTCAGCAAGGACTTATGCAGTGTCCAAAGTGCGGCACAAAACTCGCCACCATCCAACACCACGATGTGACCGTTGAAGAGTGTCCCTCGTGCAAAGGATTGTGGCTCGACCGTGGAGAACTGGAGATTTTGTCGCAACGGGAAAATGAAGGGTGGGTCGGCCGTTTTATCCGCCGCTCAATCACTTCGTAGGGGTTAGGGGCTGGGGGTTAGGGATTGGTAAGAAAACTCCCCCTTCAGCCCACACCCCATATTACTAACCCCTAACCCCCAGTACCCAACCCCTATGTTTAGCGGCATTATCGAAACAACCGGTACGATCTCTGCAATCGAGCCAATCAACGAAGGCGTACGACTGATTCTCACGAGCCAGATTCCGCTTGCAGAAGTCGGCCTTGGCGAGAGCATTTGTGTCAATGGCACGTGCCTTACGGTCACAGTCATTGGCGATGCGACGCTCAGCTTTGATGTCTCGGCTGAGTCCCTGCGACGGACGAATCTCGGTGACCTCACTCCTGGTTCTCTGGTAAACCTGGAAAGATCACTGAGAGTGAGTGATCGCCTTTCAGGCCACGTCGTCTCAGGTCATGTTGACGGAGTCGGTGCTGTCAAAAGCATTCAGCCAGAAGGTGATTCGTTTCTCTACACCTTCACGGTCCCACCCGAATTAGGACGTTACCTCATCGAGAAAGGTTCTGTTGCTGTCGATGGTATCAGCTTGACGGTTTTTCATTGTCGACCGACAGAATTTACTTGCGCAATCATCCCTCACACGCACCACGTCACAACCTTGCATGCCCGCAAGCCCGGAGACAAAGTGAACATCGAGAACGACATGCAAGGGAAATACATCGAAAAATTTATGCAGGAAGCCCTTGCTGGGCCACTGCAAGCGCTACGCGATGAAGTGGCGGAGCTGCGACTACGGATACAAAAATAAAGGCGCTAAATCGGACCACGGAATATTCGTACAGTTGGGGTAGAGTGTACTGTGCGCACGTTACGCTCGCCTGCTTGAATTACCCGTGCGCATGGCGCACGCTACAGTCTCTTCGGCGACAGCGCGAGTGGACCAATCGTTCGTGGTTTGATTTAGGCTCCAGATTGTAGGGAAGAGGAAAAGTCAGACGTCAAGACAACGTCCCTTGTCCCGTTGTTCCCTTTATCCCTTATTCTTTATCCCTTATCCATTTATCCTGGCTTTCTTTCCCTTCAGCCTGAAGCCTTTGGCCGACAGCCTGTCCGTTGACCCCTAGCCCCCAGCCCTGCTTCTCGGCTATGACAGGAGGCAGAATTCACTCTCAGGCTCGGAGGATCGCTCATGTCCACCTCAAATGCCGCAACCATTATTCAACAAGCTCGCTCGCACAATCGTCAGCTTCTCTCTGAAGTCGAAGCAAAAGCCCTGCTCAGCGCTGCCACCGTTCCTGTCGTGCCAACCGAACTCGCGCGGACGCACGATGAAGCTATCACCCTCGCGCAAAAACTTGGGTTCCCAGTCGTCTTAAAGATCTGCTCATCAGAGGTCGTCCATAAAAGCGACGTCGGTGGCGTGAAGCTCAACCTCACAACTCCCGATGCTGTGGGAAATGCCTTCGACGACATTCTGCAGGCAGTCAAACGATCACAACCCGCCGCTGCCCTCGACGGCGTTTCAGTCCAGCCGATGGCCAAGTCTGGCGTGGAGGTCATTGTCGGATTGACGACAGATCCGCAATTCGGACCAGTGTGTATGTTCGGTCTTGGCGGGATCTCCGTTGAAATCTTGAAAGATGTCGCCTTTCGTTTGGCTCCGCTCCGTCTACAAGATGCCCACGCCATGATCCGTGAGATACAAGGGTTCCCGCTACTTACAGGGCATCGTGGACAACCTGCGGTTGATCTTGACGCGTTAGCAAACTTATTGTTACAGATCTCAGTCTTACCTGAGACGCACCCTGAGATCAAAGAACTCGACCTCAACCCAGTATTCGCGTACGCTAACGGGTGTCTTGCCGTTGACGCTCGGATCGCATTGCATGGTGCGCAAATTCCCGCTCCGCCACGCCCCCTCTCTCTCGCAACTCGCACTGCCCTTGATCGCGCGTTTAATCCGAAAGCAGTTGCCGTCATCGGCGACAAACGAGCAATGAACTACATGTGGCTGCGCGCGCAAAGCACGTTCAAAGGGAAAGTGTATTCCGTGCAGATCGATGAACGTGAGATCCCCGGTATCACTGCGCTCGGTGTTGTCAATTACAAGAGTCTAGCTGATATTCCTGAACCGATTGATTACGTCATGACTGCCGTTCCCCGACAGGTCGCACCACGTATCGTTGCCGACTGCGCTGCACAAAAAGTTGGGGGCATGATGCTCTTCACTTCGGGTTTCTCTGAAGTTGGGGATGAAGAGGGCAAAAAGCTTGAACACGCGATGGTCGAAACCGCCCGTTCGGCCGGGATGGTATTGATTGGCCCCAATTGCATGGGTCTCTACCATCCACGCCTCGGTTTACGGAATTACGCAGAGCTTCCCGCTGGTGAGTCTGGCACTGTTGGCTTTATCGGCCAAAGTGGCACCCACGTCATCACATTTAGTTTATCTGCGCCAAATCATGGCGTAAAAATCAGCAAGGCGGTCAGCTTTGGGAATGCTGCAGTACTCGATGCGAGTGATTACCTCGACTACCTCGCGGCTGACAACGAAACGCAGATCATTGGAATGTATCTGGAAGGCGTACGCGAGGGACGCCGGTTCTTCTCGCTTCTTCGTGAAGTGGCGGCGAAAAAACCAGTGGTAATTTGGAAAGGTGGGCGCAGCGAAGCCGGCAAGCGTGCGGTCTCCTCCCACACAGGATCGCTGGCAATCCCGACCGCGGTATGGGATGCGATGGTCCGTCAAGCTGGAGCGGTGTCAGCGGAAACCTTTGACGAAGCCATTGATGCCATCAAGCTCCTTCACCTTGCCAAAGCAACAACCGGCACCCGTGTCGGGTTGGTGGCGATGAGCGGGGGTCCTTCTGTATCGATCACTGATGCGTTCGAACATGCTGGACTCATTGTTCCTGAACTCAGCGAAGCCTCATACCAGGAACTTTCTTCTTTCTTCACCGTTATTGGCGGTAGCTTCCGCAACCCACTCGACTCTGGCTACACTATTGGAATGGGCCAAAGTGTCGATAACTTAGAGCGACTCTTTACTATTCTTGATCGGGACCCAAATATTGACGTGATTGTCATGGACACCGGAGCCGGATTGGTTGCAGGACAATGGTTGGCACATCCGCAAACGTTAACGACGTTGCTCGATGCATTGGATCGTTTTGCCACACGTTCCGCCAAGCCGTTTTTCGCTGTCTTACAGCCGTTTGCTCATGAAGCAGCATTAGTGGAAATACGAAACCAGTTCCATGCGCGAGGCATCGCAACGTACACGACTCATCAGCGGGCTGGCCGTGCGTTACGTTTGGCCACAGATTATTGGCGATTTCACTCTGATATTAATGGCAAGAATGTTGCAAAATGAGCAACATATCGATAAAACTACAATCTAGGTGAGGGGAAATCCTTCGAATGGAGGGTCTACATATGCGCGAGTACCTTATTTTTACACGACCTCTTGCCGGCTTAGTGATCGGAGCAGTTATCGCTGTCGGCGTAGCGTGGTTTGCAAGTGCCGTCTACCGCGAAGGCAATCTGTTCGCGCCGCTGGTTGCACTTGTCTTGACGATGGGTATTCCGTTTCTCCTGTACCAAGAACAGCCGAAACGGCTCACATATGCGCTGCTCACTGCAGCTCTGTTTACGTTGCTTTCATTTCTCACACTGGTGATTGGTGGACAACCAACTGGGCTCACTGTCTTTGGGCTAGGCCTAACGGCAATTGCCATTCTTGTCGGTATCGATATGGTTCTGCAAGACTTTGGCAGCCGACTGACAATCTCCCCGCGCTTTTCCTATAGTGCAGCCGCCATCTTCCTCCTTATCGCGGTACCGTTGAGCACACGCTTGGTGGTACGAGAACATCAGCTCGCCGTTGAAGAAGATGAAGCGCTGATCCGCACGGTTGCGCAGAACATGCACCCGCAAGGAAACGCCATTGTTTTTGAGCAAATCAGCCCAGTGCAGAAAGAGAAACTGAAGAAGTTAGTGTCAGTCCGAACGAAAGGAAAAACCTACAACCTCGCGGATGCGGAAGTCGAATCGGTTGTCGAGGAACGCACAGTCCGGCGGCAGAATCGTAAACAGAATCAGCCTGCGGTCGTTAGTCGTGCGCAAGAAGAGCGCATGCGTTTGATCCTGAGTCTTCAGGGCGCCAAGCTGCCAGATGACATCACGCTGTTTTCACGCCGCGGCCCAATCACGACAAGTGAACAGCGCGTTGCCCTGGACACAAAGAACCCAGGATAAGGCAGTAGATCTCATGTAATATCCTGCCTGAACCTCCCACCTTAAAGCTGACTCCGTCATTGACCTTCTCCAGGTGATACGATAACCAAAGGGGCGCTTGACGGAGTCAGCAAAGTCTACGTTTCCAACTTTCGAATACAACAGATTGGTGACAAGGAGAGAAACAATGGCCTATACGATCACGAGGCTATGCCGTGACTGTGTGGATACTGGATGCGTTGCCGTGTGCCCGGTCGATTGCATTTATGAGTATACGGGAAGCGACAGAAACACGTATCCCAATCAGCTCTATATTCATCCCGATGAATGCATTGATTGTGGTGCCTGTGAACCAGAGTGTCCGTACCAAGCAATCTTCGAAGAAGTGTCAGTTCCGGGCGTTTTCAAAGACGATATTAAGATCAACTACGCAACAAAAGATAACGGCAGCGATTTCAAAGTCGCTCAACACAAGAAAATTCCTCATCCAACCGCAGACCAAGTCGCGGCTAACAAGAAGAAATGGGGATGGGCCGGATAAGACTAGGGGCTAGGGGTTAGGTGCTAGGGGTTAGGGGAAACGGCAAGTCAAAAGTCAAAACGCAAAAGTCAAAATTAGCCGCCCCAGCACCCACCACCTAGCACCCACCACCTCTTACTTTCCTGTCCGCCGGAGTTCCTCTTCCACCAACACAATCCGATCATTCCCAAAAAACATCGCGCCATTCACAAAGATCGTCGGCGTGCCAAAGCCGCCGCGTGCAATGACTTCGTCGGTATTCACTCGGATACGATCTTTGTATTCCTGCCGGTTGATCTTGTCGAAATACTCGTTCGCATCAAGCCCAGCCTCTTGCACAATGCCACGGAGGACCTCATCTTTGCTGATGTCCTTGTCCTCTCCCCAATACGACTCAAATACCCGATAACTGTAGGGGAGAAACTTCTCAGGGTGTTCAAGCGCGACGATAGCACCGCGCAGGGCTTTGATCGAATTCACCGGGAATACGGTCGGGCTGAGAATCGTAATCCCATAAAATCGCGCCCAGTCTTGTAGATCTTTGGCCGAGTACTTGGCTTTGGCCGGGACCCCTTTCTCGCGGAATTCGTACACTGACGGATTCACCGTATTAAAAATTCCCCCAACAAGAATCGGCCGCCATTCTAACGTTGCATTGTATTTCTGGCAGACCCCATGGATTTTGGTGAATGCCAAATAGGTCCATGGACTCGAATAATCATAAAAGAATTCGACTTTTGCCATTCCTCTCTCCTTTTTACTCACACAGAAAATTGACTAACAGCTTGTTAAATTCTTGGGCGTAGCGAATATGGATGTTGTGTTTGCCTTCAGGGAACAGATACAGACGCGAGTTAGCTATCCCCTTCTGCAATACATCTGTATGAAAGAGTGGAACTAGGGGATCTTTCGCGCCATGCAACAGAAACGTCGGGCAGCGAATCAGATGCAACCGCTTCTGACAAAGTTCTCCCCCGGCACGATAGATCGCCTGCATCGCATCGCACCAGCGTGACCACAAGTCTTGCAATTCATCTCCGTACACAGCACTCATCTCGTCGACCATGCGTTGCGGCCACGACAACAGCAGGCGCGTCTCTTCATAAGCCGCAATATCTTCGTGAGCGAGGTAGGCGTTTCCACCCCACGGAATTAGTTTTGTCACTTGTTGTGGTCGTTGCAATGTCAGCAACATGGCGATAATTGCTCCATCGCTCCAGCCGCCAACAGCGTACGATTGCAGCCCCAGTGTCTCCATCAACACGGCGAAGTCCTGTGCATCATGCTCATAGAAATCAAGCGGAAACTGTCGCACTGGAGGACGAGATTTGCCATATCCGCGTGCATCAGGACTAATCACCCGTATACCGTGTTGGGGAAGCTGCTCAAGTTGTGGCGCAAAGTCTGTCTGCCCTGTTCCCAACGCTCCAGGAATCAACAACAACGGCGGTCCTTGTCCACGATCTTCATAATACAAATCGACCCCACGGACGGGTGCATACGGCATGCGCGTGCCCTCCAAACGGCCTTGACTGATAGCATGTTCCTCAGAGCGAGAGAACCCGGCGTCTCTCTTGCAGAAGCCTGACATCTCTGCCACAACAAGGCAACGATACTCTCTGATACACGAGGACGCATGAAAACCATTGGACTCACTGGTGGTATTGGTTCAGGAAAAAGTACAGTCTCGCAACTGCTCAGCGAACTCGGAGCATTTGTGATCGACGCGGACAAAGTTGGCCACGAAATCTACCTGCCTGGCAAGGAAGCATGGAAGCAGGTCGCCGCTGCCTTTGGCCAAGACATCCTTGCTCCAGACCAAACCATCGATCGCAAAAAACTGGGGGCTATCGTTTTCGGCAGTGATGATGCCCGCAAAAAGCTCAATTCGATTGTCCACCCCTTGATGTTTCAGGACATCTCACGTCGCATCAAAGAGAAACGAAGCGAGGGCTTTACCACGCCAATTGTGGTCGAAGCCGCCATTTTGATTGAAGCCAATTGGCTGCCACTGGCTGACGAAGTCTGGTTGGTGGTGACCAATAAAAATGCGGTCATCGATCGTGTTGCCACGCAACGGGGTATGTCTGCCAAAGATACCGAAGCGCGCATCGCCAGCCAACTGTCTGATGCTGAACGCCGCAAATATGCTAATCTTGTCATTGAGAATGATGGTTCGTTAGAAAACCTCAAGCAAAAAGTCCAGACTGCGTGGAGTCGAGTTACCTCGAAGAATTAAAAATTAAAAATGCAAAATGGGCGGAACGTGTCTTTGTCCTCAATTTTTTATTGTTAATTTTTCATTCTTCATTTTCCACCCTATAGCCTTCAGCTTTGCTTTTTCTCTATGAACCCACACCACATCAAAGGCATTATCTTCGACGTCGACGGGACGATCGCCAACTCGGTCGAGTTTTTCTACGAGATCGCGCTTGAAGTGCTCAGTATCGCTGGAGCTCCGCCAGTTGAGAAAGAAAGCGTCTACGCATTGATGCGGGTTGGCGATAACTCTCCTTTAGAGAAACTCTTTCCCCCTGATTATCCCGATGCCGTTGGCACGATGAAGCGCATTTTCGATGAGCGCATGGGTGAGTGGATGCGTCGTTATCATGACGAAACTACGGCTATTCCTGGCAGTATTGAGCTTCTTCACGATCTCCACGCACGTGGCTTTCAGCTTGGGATTGCCACCTCATCAGGTCGCGCCCTGCCCTTTCTCGATCGCTGGGGTGTCCGACATTTGTTCGGAGGGATCGTCGGGCGTGAAGATGTCGAGATTCGCAAACCTCATCCTGAACCCATTCACAAATGCCTCGGTCATTTAGGACGAGCCCCGCAGGAAACGGTGTATATCGGCGATTCGCCTATCGACATTCAAGCCGGGAAAGCGGCTGGGGTCTACACGATCGGGGTTCTGACCGGCACGAGTCCGCATGACGTGTTGCACCTCGAAGGTCCTGACCATATCCTCCCTAGTGTTGCAGAGCTGCATTCCATCCTCTCACGCTAACATCGGGAACTTTCCCCACACTCACTCGTTATTGGCAGGAAAGTCCCCGGTCGGTGTGCTGGGGTATAAGTGACAACGCAGGAAAGGAACCGTTTGTCTCAGCACCCAGACAAAAGGGGTCCAGTCCAGAACCTTGCTGAAGGACTTCAGACCGCATCGTCTTCCGCTGATCGTCCTGTATCAGAGGTCGAGGACCTTCAACTTGTGCTCCGGGCCAAGGCTGGGGAACAGGAAGCGTTTGGCGTGTTAGTACAACGACATGGGAAGGCAGTATTGAATCTGATCGACAAGATGATACGTGACCGGACGATCGTTGAAGATTTGTGGCAGGAAACATTTGTGCGTGCCTTAGAGAATTTGCATACATACGAACCACGAACACCAACAGACGGTGAGAAAGGGCCAAGCTTTGTTTCGTGGCTCTATCGGATCGCTTCTAACCTCACTTTGGATGAACTGCGTCGACGTGGACGTTGGCGGATGTTTTCGTGGAGCAGTCTCAAACCGCGACGCTCCAATGAATCAGAGTCAGATGAAGAGTATGATCCTCCAGCTGACCAACCGGATGCCGTCGCACTACTTGCGTCTCGCGAAGATATCCACCGCGTCCGCGCCGCCCTCGACTCATTGGCCCCAGAATGGCGTATGATGCTCGTCATGCGCGAATATCAAGATCTGCCATACGAGGAGATTGCCGCAATCCTCAACGTCCCGATCGGGACAGTACGCTCACGTATAGCGCGTGCGCGTGAGCAACTTCGTCAAGCGTTGGAAAAGCAACTCAGTTGGAGGGCCGTGGGATGACGTGTCGTCACTGCCAGCCATTACTGAGCCCCTATCTTGACCGCGCTCTTTCTTCTGAGGAACACCAGAAGGTTCTGTCACACCTTACCCAATGCCTTACCTGTACGAAGCAACTCCAACAGCTAGAGGAAAATCGGCAACTCATTCGCATGCTGCCAGCAGTTGAAATTCCGCAGGAGCTAGAAGCGCGGTTATTGTCCAAAGTCCAAAGTCGACAATCCACCATCCGCCATCCGCCATCTGCAATCCATAGATGGTGGCACGAGTGGCCTATGCTCTCTTTTGGGACTGTCGCAACCTGCGCGGCGTCCCTCCTATTCTATTTCGCCATGATGCAGGCTCCATCAAAAGTGTCGGCTGAAGAAGTCGTCTCCAGCATGGACCAACTTATTGGCACGTTAGACCCTGATGAAGGCGAACGTGCCATTGCCGAAGAAACCCCGGACGAGGCGATACCGGAGTGGTCGAATGAAATTGAGAGTGACTTATTCGAGAATGAAAATGAACAGGATTAAATGTCTCCTCATGATATTTCTCACTCTCTGTGTCGCACAAGAGGAAGCCGTATTAGCTCAATCTTCTCCCCAAGGAGAAGAGCGGACCTTCGCTCCTCGTCGTCCGTTCGCGGCAGAGAACAGCGAACAAGACGGCCCCAGAGGCAATCGCCCACGACGCGGGGCAGGGTTTCTCGGCGAGAGGTTTGAGCAACGTCGCGAGGTACGCCGACAACGAATCGAACGCGCGCGCAATATGGCGCGTCGGTTGTTAAATGATCCCAACACCTCTGCTGATGTGAAAGCGAAGGCTCGTCGACTTGATAGCGTACTCGCCGAGCGTGATGCACTCGAAGATGAACTTGTTGCCAAACGGCAAGCCTTTCTTCGTGATCATCGCCAAGATCTCGATGAGTTACGACAACTGCGGGAGCGTGCAGAAATCCTTCGGCAAAACTTGCGTTCTGCTCGCGAGAAAACCATTGCGGAAAACCTCCCCAAGATTCAGGAACTTCGTCGTCTCACCGATGAAGCTCGCCAGACAGCACAGGAGCTGCGGCAGCAGTTTCGCGGTGGTCAACGTGGGCAAGGGATGGAGGACAACTAAACCCTCGGGTGCTCGAGCCATCGCGTCATTGAGTAATTTTTTCATTGGCTCGATCACCCGATGACACGATGACCCGATTCTGTGCTGTTACCAAAGCTGCCGCGATGCAATCCGCGCACCTTCGGCCATCGCCTTCAATTTCTCCCAGGTGATGTTCGGATCAACGTCAGAAAGGCCAGCGAAGGTAGAAAACCCACAGTCCGTGCCAGCGATCACATTCTCACGTCCGATCACCTCAGCAAACCGGCAGATACGCTCAGCGACAAGCTCAGGATGTTCAATGTAGTTCGTCGTGGAATCAAGAACACCAGGGATCAACACTTTCCCATCAGGCAACTTCACCTCGCGAAACACCTTCCATTCGTGTGCATGTCGAGGATTGGCAGCTTCAAAGGAAAGACCAGAAGGTCGCGCTTTCAAGACAATATCGATGATGTCTCGTAGTGGAATATCGCGATGGTGCGGCCCTGCGTAGTTTCCCCAACAGAGATGCAACCGCATCCGATCCGGAGGAATATCCGCAAGTGCATGATTAAGGGCTGCAATATGCAACTCAGCGGTCTTGCGAAAGTCAGCAACACTCTCATTGGCAAACTGCAAGTGACGCCCCATCGCCAGATCAGGACAATCGACTTGTAAAACGAATCCAGCCTGATAAATAGCGTTGTACTCGTCCTTCATCACATGGGCCAAGGCTTCCAAATAAGCAGCATGACTTGGATAGTAGTCATTCTTGAGAAAGAGCGAAATCACTCCAGGTGAAGCAGCGCTCATGAAAGCTTCGGTTGGTTCTACGCCTTGCAGCGCGGCTTTGAAGGTAGCGATCTCTGTGTCGATCGCCTCCTTATCTTTGTAGGCGATCGGACCAGTGCAGGCCGGACGTTGCGCAGTGACACGGTAGACACGGCGCGCATACTCAGGAAAGTCCAATACATCCGCCGCCCGCATCGGTCCAGCTTTACCATCGAAGCCAGTGAGGCGATCTTTGACGTAGGTTGAGTAACCGACCTTTCCCGCTTCGCCGTCGTTCACAATATCGACACCACACTCGATCTGCTTTCGTACGACTTCCGCAGTTGCCGTTTGCACCCGTTGTGCAAAGACAGCCTGGCCCTGCACTTCACCTTTGTCTTTGGCATAAAGCATCGTCACCAAATTCTCAGGGCGCGGCAAACTACCAGTGTGGGTCGTGAGCATACGGTCGGTGCTCCGTCTCATGATCTCCTCCTCACGCATCTTCATACTTCGGCTCACGCTTCTCTAAAAATGCAGCGATACCTTCTTTGACATCGTTCGTGCGGGTTGTGAGAATCTGGTTACGATCTTCCATCGCGATTGCGGCGTCGAGCGTTGGCGCATCGACAGAATAGCGTAAGCATTCTTTCGTCAGCCGTACTCCGAGCGGAGAATTGCGGAGGATCTTTCGCGCCATGTCTTCTGCAGCACGATCGAGTTCAGCTTCTGGGACAACCCGTGAAACCAGACCTGTCGCTAGCGCACGTTGTGCATCGATGAAGTCTCCGGTCAGCAACAATTCTGATGCGATCGACGAACCAACGATACGCGGGAGGAAGTAGCTGACACCGATATCACAGGCTGAGAGACCAATACGAATAAAGGCAGCATTCATGCGGGCTGATTCACTGGCAATACGAATGTCACTCGCTAACGCCAACGCGAACCCTCCGCCTGAGGCTGGGCCGTTCACCGTAGCAATAAACGGCTGGGGCAACCGATGAATCTTCATCGCCAGCTCGGCAATACGGCGTTGGTCGCGCAGCCCTTGCGCAACCGTCTCACGTCCACTCGCGGCACTGCTTCCTGCACTGGTCTCTTTGAGATCGAGCCCAGCGCAGAAGGCTCGTCCCGCCCCACGCAGAATCACAACTCGTATACTATGATCGTCATGCAGTTCATCAAAGACAGCATGGAGTTCATTCACCAGCGTCGTGCTGAGGGCATTGAGCGCATGTGGACGATTGAGCACGAGCCACAGCAGGCCGCCGTCGCGACGAAGGTCTAGGGTTTCGTATTGTGTGTTCATCCGTTATTCCTTGCAGGTTCTCAGTTGTCAGTATAAGTAGCAACCTGTATGGATACCTCTTTTCTACTGACTACTGAATGCTGACTACTTTTTCAAATTAGCGACCGTGACTGACACCCATCCACGTTGATACACGCACCGGCAATCCAGCGTGCCCGTTCGGAAGCAAGGAACACCACGACGTCTGCAACTTCGTCTACGGTTCCAAAGCGACCAAACGGCAGTTCAGCTTTAACAAAGGCAGCAATGCCCTCTGGGTTATCCTTTTGGCGTTTTTCCCACGATCCTCCTGGAAAGAGAATTGATCCCGGCGCCACACTGTTGACGCGAATTCCTTGTGGTGCGAGTTCTCGTGCCATTTCTTTGGAGAGGCTAATCATCGCCGCCTTCGCCGCGTTATACGTCATCGGCCCCCCCCATTCGCGACCATACACTGAGGCGATGTTAATCACACACCCACTTTGCTGCACACTCATCAAGGGAACTACAAGACGACATAACTCTAAGGCAGAGAAGAAATTAAGGTGAAAGCCACCCAACCAGTCTTCCCGCGACGCAGTCAGATTCCCACCTGGACGAGAGCCACCAGCATTGTTGATCAGAATATCGACTTTACCAAAGTGCTTTTGTGTTTCTCTCACCCAACGATGGGCATCGCCAGCGTCGGTGACATCGCCCGCAACGGCGAGCGCGGCGGTATTTTTCTGTTGCACTTCGAGTGCAACCTGATCTAGCGTATCCTTCCCACGGGCGCAGAGACTCAGACAACAGCCCTCTGCTGCGAACTCCAGCGCGATCGCTCGCCCGATACCGCGACTTGCACCACTTATCATTACCACCTTCCCTTTTAATCCAAGCTCCATAATTTCCCCCTAAGAGTGGGGAATGGGGATTGGGGATTGGGGATTGGTAAAGGAAGTGTCGCTACTCGCTTCGAGTGTACCAGCCCCTAACCCCGAGTCCCTAGCCCCAGTTTGATATGCTATTAGCGGAATGACGCGACCCTTGCCAGGGTTCCGAGGCTGGGCTACATGGAGACTCCTGCGGCAAAGGAGGTATCCATGCCAGATCATTTCTTATTCGATAAAGATGGACGTATTGCCACGATTACTTTTAATCGGCCAGAAAAACGTAATCCGCTCAACGAAGGAGTCCTGCTCGAACTTGAAGGCATATTGCAGCAGGTTCGTGACGATAAAGACATTCGCGTAGTGATTTTGACCGGCACGGGCAACACCTTTTGTGCTGGTGCGGATCTTTCATTGGTGAAGGGCATTACTGACCCAGCGGAACGTCATCGCATTTTCGCCCCAATCGGCAAAGTCCGAGCGCGGCTGGTCGGACGAGTGCTCGATACTTTAGCCAATCTTGAACAAGTCACTATCGCTGCCGTCAATGGCTATGCCGCTGGCGGTGGCTGGTCTTTTACCTTGGCGTGTGACCTACGGGTTGCTGTCGAAGAAGCAGAGTTTTGGTTCCCTGAGGTTGATCTCGGAGTGCCCTTAAGCCCAACGTCAACCGCGTATGTGGTTGCGCATGTCGGCCCTGCCCTCGCCAAGGAAATCATCATTGGTTGTCGCCGCTTCAAGGCAGCCGAACTCCTCACGATGGGCATGCTCAACCGCGTCGTCAAAAAGGCAGAACTCATGCCAACTGTTAGTGAATTAGCGCAGAGCTTAGCTAAGAAGAATCCGAATGCGGTGATGGTTTCCAAAGCAACAGTGAATGCCCTGGCACTGGGACAAACTGTGCTTCGACCAGATTTGTTGATGACACGGGACTAAAAACAGGGGTCGGGGGCCCGAGGTCGGCCCTCTGACTCTGGACTCTAAACTTTGGACCTTAGACTTTGGACTTTGGACATTCTTTATGGACTGGCAAAACGAATACACAAGTCGTCTGACAACCGCCGACCTGGCAGTTAAAGCCGTCAAATCAGGTGATCGCGTTGCGATCCCTGTCTACTCAAGCCCTACACTTACCGCTGGAGCATTGGCACATCGACTGAACGAGTTGAAAGGCGTTACGGTCGCAATAGGCGCCGCAGCAACAGATCTGCCGTGGTATAAGCCCGAGGCGGCTTCGGCCTTTATGATCGAGCCCTGGTACACCAGCCCGTACTTACCGAAAGCCATCCGCCAGATGATCAATGAGCATCGCAGTGATCACCGTGTGTGCCCCAGCGCGCTGCTGAGCAAAGCTTTCGACGAGGGACGAAGCGATGCTCCTCTTCCAGATGTGGTGCTCCTTGATGTCTCACCGCCGGATCACAACGGGTTTGTCAGTTTAGGCGGCGGTGTGTGGGATAAAAAAGAACTCGTCAAATATGCCAAGATGTCGATTGCCGAGGTGAACAAAAGTTTCATCCGCACTGGCGGTGACAACTTCATTCACCTCAGCGAGATTGATCACTTTATCGAGTTACCAGGATCAGAAGAGTTTCGCCCACCGTTTCCTGAAGTCGAACTGAGCGACACCGTCAAAAAGATTGCCGCGTTCGTTGCGCCGTTGATTCGTGATGGCGATACAATTGAAGTGGGTGCCGGCAGCACCAGTGAAGCGATTGTCACAGCCGGTATCTTTGCTGAACGCAATGATATGGGGTGGCATACCGAACGTATTCCACGTGGAGGTGTGGCGCTCATCCAGAAAGGCATTTTCAACGGCGCTAACAAAACGCTCCACAAAGGCAGAGCCGTCGCGACTGCTGTAGCATTTAGCCGGGAAGAACGGGACTTCGTTCATCAAAACCCCCACATTGAACTGTACGGCGTTGCCTATGTGAACCATCTCCGCACGATCGCGGCCCACGACAACATGGTCGCCATCAATAATGCCCTGCGGGTCGATCTCACCGGCCAAGTGGTCGCAGATTCCTTTGGCCCGCAGATGTTCACTGGCACTGGTGGATTGCCTGAGTATGCCATTGCCTCCGTGTACGCCAAGAATGGGCGTTCAATTGTCGTGTTGCCATCCGTCACTTCAGACGGGAAAATCTCCCGAATTGTGCCGCTGATTGAAGAAGGGAGTTTCATCACCTCTCCACGACAATTTACTGATTACGTTGTCACCGAGTACGGCGTCGCAAAACTCTTCGGCAAGACACAACGGCGTCGCGCTGAGGAGTTGATCGCCATCGCCCATCCAGATTTTCGGCCTGAGCTTGAGAAAGTTGCTCGACGAACATTCTGGCCATAAGAAGGCAATGAAAAATTAAGAATGAAGAATTAAGATTATGCGGAATGAAGATAGAGCCTTCGTGTAGGCTTTCTCGTTTTTCATTTTTAATTGTTAATTATGAATTCTTCATTCTCCGACGAAGGAGGAGTGTAATGCCTAGCAAAGAACAATGTCCTGAAATTCGCAGTGAGATTCGTAAGTTCTGCAGCAAGTATGGAGACGAGTACTGGCGCAAGCTTGATAAAGCAAACAAGTACCCCGAACAGTTTGTTGATGAGCTGACCGCAGCCGGCTGGCTGGGCGCACTCATTCCTGAGCAGTACGGCGGCTCGGGTCTGTCAATGAAAGAAGCCAGCGTTATCCTCGAAGAGATTAACCGCTCGGGTGGCAACTCTGCTGCCTGTCATGCGCAGATGTACATCATGGGGTCACTCTTGCGACATGGGAGCGAAGAACAGAAGCGCAAGTATCTGCCCAAAATTGCGAAAGGAGAAATTCGCCTCCAGGCCTTCGGTGTCACCGAACCTGACGCCGGTTCTGATACCACCCATATCCGAACGTTCGCTAAGAAAGAGGGCGACTATTACGTCGTCAACGGCGGCAAGATTTTTACTTCCCGCGTGCAGCATTCTGACATGTTGTTACTGTTGGCCCGCACCACGCCTTACGATCAGTGCGAAAAGAAGACGATGGGCATGAGTATCTTTCTCGTCGATCTGCGCGCAGCAGGCGATACCGTCGAAGTGCGGCCGATTGATGCGATGATCAACCATGAAACGAACCAATTGTTTTTCCGCGATCTCAAAGTGCCAAAGGAAAATCTCATTGGTGAAGAGGGTCGTGGCTTCTATTACATCCTCGATGGTATGAACGCCGAGCGCATCTTGGTCGCTTCAGAATCAATCGGTGACGGTCGCTGGTTCATTGACCGCGCGGTGCGTTACGGCAAAGAGCGGGTGATCTTTGGCCGACCAATCGCGCAGAATCAAGGGATTCAATTCCCTATTGCGCAGTCATACGCCCAAATTGAGGCCGCAGATTTGATGCGTTTCCGCGCCGCGGAGATGTTCGATGCTGGTGAGCCATGTGGCCCAGAAGCGAACATGGCAAAACTGCTCGCCTCACAAGCAGCGTGGGCGGCAGCCAATGCCGCACTTGATACGCACGGTGGCTACGGCTTTGCGGCAGAATACGACATTGAGCGCAAGTTCCGTGAAGCGCGTTTGTTCTCGGTTGCGCCAATCTCGAACAACATGGTGCTGAATTTCGTGGCCGAGCACGTGCTTGGGATGCCGAGGAGCTATTAGGCTCTGGGATTTAGGCTTTAGGCTTTGGGGAAAAAGAACGAAGAGAAAGTTTCGGATTCTCCCGTAGTCACTTGATCCTCTCTTTTTTTCTTGTCCAAAAGCCCAGAGCCTAGAGCCCAACGCCTCAAAAAGGAGGGAACCCAATGAAGGTCGATACCGCTTTTTTCCCGTCAAACTTTGATGCAGCCGCGCAGCTTGCCTGTAAGACCGAAGATGCGGGTTTCGACGGTTTGTGGAGTACCGAGACCAGCCATGATCCGTTTTTTCCACTGGTCGTTGCCGCTCGTGAAACCCAACGGATCACTCTTGGTACTGGTATCGCCATTGTCTTTCCACGCAGTCCTATGGTTCTGGCAAATATATGCTGGGATCTGCAAGCCAACTCAAACGGGCGCTTTATCCTTGGGCTGGGAACCCAAGTCAAAGGTCACAACGAGCGCCGTTTCAGCGTGAAGTGGGTCTCTCCAGTCAAACGTCTTCGTGAAGTCATTCTGTCTTTACGAGCGATCTGGGACTCCTGGCAAAATAATAGCAAGCTCAATTTCATCGGCGAGTTTTATCAGTTCACGCTGATGACGCCATTCTTTAACCCTGGCCCGATCGCACATCCAGAGATTCCCATTTACATCTCGGGCCTGAATCCGCAGATTACGCAACTGGCTGGTGAGCTCTGTGAAGGGTTCTACATTCACGGCTTTCACTCAGCCAAATACATTAATGAAACGGTTGTCCCTAACTTGCAAAAAGGCTTAGCGAAAGCGGGCCGTAAACGTGAAGAGCTGTCGCTGATTACTGGGACCTTTATCGCCAGCGGTGCCACTCGCGATGAAGTCGAAAAAGCCAAACAACCAGTGAAACAACAGATTGCTTTTTACGCTTCGACGCGCACCTACAAAGGGGTGCTCGATGCCCATGGCTGGGGCGATACCTGTTATCGCTTGAATGAAAAAGCTGCCAAAGGCCAATGGCATGAGATGGCCGCCGAGATTACCGACGATATGCTCGAAGAACTCGCTATTGTCGGCACCTATGACGAAATCGCTAAGAAACTCGCAGCGCGCTACAAAGGCGTGCTCGATCGCGTTGTCGTTGGCCTGGGCTCGCCAGAACGACAAGATGGCGGGCGAGCACAAGAGTTTGTTCAAGAAATCAGGAAGCAGATGATGTAACAACAGCTCGTGCCGAGTTCGATTATTGAGTCATTGAGCCATCTGGCCATTGAGTCATTGTTTGAAGACCGCATTTTTCAATGATCCACTGGCTCGATGCCCCGATGATTCAATCTTTTCAAAATCAGGAGGAAAAAAAGGATGGGAGCACTGACCGATAAATATTGCATTGTCGGCGTTGGAGAAACACCGCACATGCGACCATCGAATCGCACAACGCTATCGATGGCGTGTGAAGCAGTGAAAAAAGCCATGGCCGATGCTGGGCTGGAGCCGCGCGACATCGACGGCATGACCAGTTATCAAGCTGGCGATTCTACCAGCTCGAATCACGTCGCCACCTCGCTTGGCATTCGGCTCAATTACTCGCTCGACATTTTTGGTGGTGGGTCCAGTACCGAAGCACTGGTCGGGCACGCTATCGGTTTGTTAGAGGCTGGCTATTGTAAGACTATTGTGATCTTCCGTTCGATGAATGGTCGCTCTGGCCGCCGTATGGGCGGCCAAGCGCCAAGTGGTCCGGTGCCGCCAACCCAAGCTGCAGGCGATAATCAGTTTTACATGCACTGGGGATGGACCACTCCTGCACAGTGGTTTGGCATGTCGGCGATGCGCTATTTGCGTGACACCGGAGCAACGACCAAGACATTTGCCGAAGTGGCTGTCGCGCATCGTTATCATGCCAGTCTTAACCCCAAAGCGATTATGCGGGCACCAATCACCATCGAAGACCACCAACGTGCGCGTTGGGTCTCAAAGCCGTTTCGTTTGCTTGATTGCTGCCTCGAAACCGATGTCTCGGCAGCAATGATTATCACTTCGCGTGAACGGGCCTATGACTTGCGCCAGCCACCAGTGTTCATTATGGGCGGCACGGCGCGCACCATGGCTCCGAGTCCGGCCTGGAACTATTCTCGTCCAGAGATTCACTATGTTGCCGGTAACTATGGGCGGAATCGCCTGTTTGGCATGGCAGGCATCAGTCAGAAAGATGTGAACCTCATTTCTTGTTATGATGCCTTTACATTCACAACCATCATCCAACTCGAAGCCTACGGGTTCTGCGGTAAAGGCGAAGCCAAAGATTTCGTTCAAGGTGGACGGTTACAAATCGATCACGAATTACCCTCAAACCTCTCCGGTGGCCATCTCTCGGAAGGGTATACACATGGCATTAGCATGGTGATTGAGAACGTACGGCAACTGCGCCATCGCGTTGACGATGCCTGCCCGCGCGCAGCCGAGGGCAAACACACCTACGACCGCAAAGCAGGTTGTCGCCAGGTGAAGAATGCCCGTATCGCTGCCTGTTTAGGCTGGGGCACTGAAGCAACGTCGAGTTCCGTCATTTTGCGCGGGATTTCGGCATGACGACACCAGCACCACGGCTACGTAACACGTAACACGCAATACATAATACGGGTTACGTGAACCTTAAGCCAAGAAGCCGGTTCTCTTAAAGAAAGGATCTTCCATGCCCGGAGCAATTGATTACAGCAAAATTGTTATCGTTCCAGATTTTGATACTGCCGAGTGGTGGATGGGCACCAAACAACACAAATATCTCGTCCGCCAGTGCAAGACCTGTGGTCACAGATGGTTTCCTCCATTCCCAGCCTGTAGCAAATGCACGTCAATGGACCTCACCTGGTTTGAGACCGCAGGGCAAGGCGTTCTCCACAGTTACGTCGTGGTTACGCAACCCATTCTCAGCGCTTTTATCGAGACAGTTCCCTACGTTGTTGCCCTGATTGAGTTGGATGATTGTCACGAAGCAGATGGTTCTCTGGTTCGTGTTGCGGGTGTGATGATGAATGACGAAGCAGACGTCGCCATCGGTCTTCCGGTCGCGGTTGAATTTGAAACCACGAAAGATCCGAATATTGTTATTCCGCGCTGGAAAATCACCAGCACGGCAGAAAATACGTGGAAATTCACCGAATAGTCTCTGCTTTTCTCCCCGCCATGACGAACGAAGGGAATACGCCGGAATGCGAGTTCCCTTCGCCATTCATACGAACGGTCAGCCCCACGCAAAATCCTTCAACCCCTTGTCTGCACTTACGTTTTAAAGCGTGCGCAACAAGCACCGATAGGTACACCGTCAGAGCAGTGTCTCCATTTCCAAGCAGCCTGCAAAAGGACAGGTCGAAGGTTGATCCATACGTCGTAAGAAACAGACAGCCATGTACGTCGCACATCACACTTCGGATCTTTTATCGTCCGCGTCTCTCCCGTCTGAGGAAGGAGACCGCTTCACTGATCATCACAGACGTATCGAAGCTGCGTGCGTCAAAATGCTCTATACTCACGCGAAAACCGGGTTCGTCGCTTCGGTCGTCAATATCTGTATTATCCTAGGCATTTCGTGGGGAAGCATTCCCTATGCCTCTGCCTGTATATGGACAGCAGGGATTCTTGCCGTCTCCGTGTGGCTGGCGGCTTGTCCTTGTTCTCCAGTTCGAACGGGCAAATCCACAAGAAGAAGAAATTCTTCAGTGGCGGAAACCATTTCTTATCGGCACTACCGTCGCTGGAAGCGTGTGGGGCATCGGTGGAGTCCTGCTATTTCCCGCGCACCCCATTGAGCATCAGGTCTTTCTGATCTTCTTCTTGGGCGGCATGGCCGCAGGTGGAGTAGCAGTCTTATCCGCTGTCAAAGCAGCATTTTTTTGTTTCTTCATTCCTATCCTCTTACCAGTGACGCTCCGCGTGATCACCTCTGACGGTTCTATCGCGTTTGGTATGGGGCTCTTGTTATTGTCTTTCTCTCTCGTGATGATTTTCACGGCTCAGCATCTTCACATGTCACTTGTCGAGTCACTTCGCTTACGCTTCGAGAACATCAACCTGATCCAACATTACGCCTGGGCCAAAGAGCAAGCTGAAGCAGCAAATCAAGCGAAGTCACAATTCCTTGCCAACATGAGTCACGAGATCCGTACGCCGATGAACGGTATCATCGGTATGACTGAACTCTTATTCAACAGCGGGCTCAATGAGCAGCAAGCACGGTTTGTAAAAACCGTCCGGCATTCTGGAGAATCGCTCCTAGGCCTCATTAACGACATCCTCGATTTCTCCAAAATCGAAACTGGCAAACTCGAGTTAGAGCGTCTCAGCTTTAATCTCCGGGAAACCATCGACGAAGTTGTTGAATTACTTGCCGAACAAGCACGCAAGAAAGGGCTGACGCTCACCTGCAACCTCCAGCACGAAGTGCCAACACTTGTCGTCGGTGATCCATATCGGCTGCGGCAGATTCTCACCAATCTCCTTGGCAATGCGATTAAATTTACCCAACACGGGGAAGTCGTGGTTGAGGTTCAACGTTCAACCTCTGACGTTCACAGTTCTCCTTCCCGCACCTTGAACCTGGAACCCGGAATCGCGAACCAGTGTGAGTTACGTTTCTCCATTCGTGATACAGGGATCGGGCTTACCCCTGAAGCGCGCGCTCGACTTTTTCAACCTTTCACACAGGCGGATAATTCAACAACGCGAAAATACGGTGGGACTGGGCTTGGCTTAGCTATCGTCAAACAGTTGACCGAGCTCATGCACGGACAGGTGGGGGTCGAAAGTACGCTTGGCCAGGGCTCGACCTTTTGGTTCACTGCCCACTTTGCCCTGCAACCTCAACATCTTCCAGAAGGAACAGTATCGCCTCACAGCCACGTAAGTAATGAGCTTCCGAGTCGAGACCAACAAGCGAACCACGCTCCGCTTCCCACGACACCCCCACACGTTCTTTTGGTGGATGACAATCCTGTCAACCAAGAAGTCGCGCGTATTATGCTTGAGTTCTTCGGCTGTGACGTAGACCATGCCGCGACGGGAAAGGAAGCACTCGCCAAAGTTGCCGACACCTCCTATGACCTGATTCTGATGGACTGCCAAATGCCGGAGATGGATGGCTATGAGGCAACACGTACCATTCGCGAACAAGAGAAACAGTTATCAGCTCTCAGCAGTCAGGTATCTGTTTCGGGCGATTCCTCTCAGCATTCCGCACTGACAACTGACAACCGACAACTGCACGCTTTCCGTGTTCCCATCATCGCCATGACCGCCAACGCCATGACTGGCGATCGAGAGCAATGTCTTGCAGCGGGGATGGATGACTATCTCAGCAAACCATTCACGCAAGAACAACTAGCCGTAACGCTGAAGAAGTGGCTCCCTCGCATGCCTGTCCAGTCTCCTGAACAAAGCCACACGACACCAAAAGACTCCGATCACGCTCGCGCTGCACTCAGCTCGACCCTTTAGGAAGGATAACGACCATGACCGACACTCTCAATCATCACCGTCCCCCCCTCATTCTCGTGGTCGACGACGGCATGACAATCCGCTTGCTGGTTCGCGAAGCACTCGAACAAGCCGGCTTTCTGGTCGAAGAGGCCGAAGACGGACGACAAGCGTTGACGATGTTTCAACAACTCACGCCTGACCTCGTACTGCTGGACGTGATGATGCCCGAACTCGATGGTTTCCAGACTTGTGCAGCATTGCGCAAGATGCCACATGGGGAACACATTCCGATTGTTATGCTCACAGGTCTGGAAGACGAAGGATCTATTCATAAAGCCTATGAAGTTGGCGCTACTGACTTCATTACGAAGCCCATCAACTGGGTGCTTCTTGGCCACCGGGTTCGGTACCTGCTCCGCGCTAGTCGCGCATTTACAGAACTCCGCCAGAATGAAGAAGCTCTTCGTCAAGAAGTGCAGATTTCAACAACCCTCGCACAGGTCGGTCGAGATCTTACGTCCTCACTTGCAACTCCAGTCATCTTGGAACGTCTCTGTCAACTGACGGCGTCGGTTCTCGGCTGTGAGAGCAGTCACGCCTTGTTATGGAACTCCCAGCAAGATGCGTACACTCCCGTTGCCAGTTGGGGCTACTCTTCGGAGCAGTGGGCTATGTTGCGGAATTTTTCCGCTCCACGCACAACCGTACTCCCCTTTTTCCGCCACCTTGCGCGCGAAGAAGTTATTGCTCACAACAATACCCCGTCGTCTTCCCAAATTCCGTCGTCTCTCATGACCCCCTTTGGGTTCCGGGCTGCGCTCTGCCTGGTCCTCCGTCGTGGGAATGACGTCATTGGGGTACAAACTGTTGGGTCGCGCCGGAATATTCCCCACTTCACTCCTCAGCAGCATCGCCTCGCAATGGGAATCGCGCAATTTGCTTCGCTCGCATTGGAAAATGCCCGTCTCCTTGAACAAGCCGAAAGTGCCAACCGACTGAAGTCTGACTTTCTCGCTACTGTCTCTCATGAATTGCGGACCCCCTTACAGATTATTTTAGGCTACAAAGACCTGCTCCTAGAGCAGACCTTTGGGCCACTGACATCGGAACAAATAGAGACATTGCGCCGCCTGGAGCGCAGCGCCCAAGGACTCTTAGAACTGATCAATAACACGCTGCAAGTTGGGCGTTTGGAGGCTGGACAATTGCCGGTCGATATCAAAGAAGTTGCGGTTGCTCCACTGTTGATGGAGTTACAAAACGAGATGTGGGAATTGTTCCAGCAAAGTGGCTTGCAACTCGAATGTCGCACCGACCCCGAACTCCCAGCCGTCAATACGGATCCCAATAAACTAAAGGTTGTCATCAAAAACCTGATCGGCAACGCCATCAAATTTACCGAGAGAGGGAAGATCGTCGTGGACGTGCAAGCAAAAGGGGAAGGAATGGAGATTGCCGTTTCCGACACAGGGACCGGGATCTCGCCAGAAGATCTGGCGGTGATTTTTGAAGCGTTTAGACAGGGGGAACAAAAAGTGCTGACCCGGAGACACGGAGGGGTCGGACTCGGTCTCTACATCGTCAAGCGAATGCTCGAACTGTTAGGCGGGCAAGTCTCGGTGGAAAGTGTGCTAGGTCAGGGGTCAACGTTCCGCATTTGGTTACCACTGCAACGACCTGGCGCTATGCCGATTCCAGTGGCGGCATAGCGCGTTGGCGATCTTTTACTTTTTCAGCAGGTCGCGAATTTCAGCCAACAGTTTTTCCTGCGGCGTCGGTTCAGGTGGCGCTGGTGGTGGCGGCGGTGGCTGAGCCTTTAGTTTGTTGGCTGGCTTCACGATGAACAAGAACACTGCACCAGCCACAATGAGGAAGTTAATGATCGTGTTGATAAACAGGCCGATATTCCACGTCGGCGCACCTGCGGCTTTTGCTGCAGCCAGTGACTCAAAAGGTTTTCCAGAAAGACTCACAAACAGATTGGAAAAATCGACTCCACCGAGCACATACCCTACGGGCGGCATGATTACATCATCGACCAGTGATCCGATAATCTTTCCAAAGGCTGCACCAATAATGACACCAACCGCCAAGTCCAGGACATTCCCCTGAACGGCGAACTTCTTAAACTCTTCCCACATAGACTCTCCTTTCGCGTACAATTTTTTGCACTGATTTAGGCAACTGGCCTGGGAAGGTCAATAGGAGAATAGATAGAAATTTTTCTCTTTCTCAGGCATCTTTCCTCGTCTCTCTCAGTTGGTGTGTTTTGGGAAAATGATTGACATACAGGTTCCCTCACCAACAATGCTCTCCACCTCAACTCGCCCCCCGTGCGCTTCGACCAACGCCTTGACGATAAATAACCCTAAACCGGATCCTTCCCGCTTGCGATCCTTTTTCGCCGTTCGGTATTTCTCGAATACCACAGCAATCTCCTCAGGCGTCATCCCAGGTCCGCTATCGACCACAGAAACCCCTACCTTGTCCTCTCCTCGTGTGAAAGTACTGACTGTAACCTTCCCTCGCGCTGGAGTGAACTTCAAGGCGTTATGCACCAGATTGGTGACGACTCGCTCCAGCGCCAATGCATCCCCCATCACCGCTGGGAGGTCATCCGTCAGCGAGAAATCTAAGTCGATGTGGAGGCGTTGAGCCTCACGGCTGTATTGTCTACCAACGCGACGAATCACTTCTTGTAACGCAACCGCTCCTTTGGCAAAAATCAGTGGGCGGGTTTCAATCTTAGCGACATCAAGATAGTTCATGACTAATGTCGAGAGCGAAAACGCGCCACTGCGCAAGCTCAAGAGCATGTCGACCTCTTCCCGAGACGCACGGAGTTTTGCTTCACTCAGCAAGAGGTCCGCATACCCAACCACGACACTCAGTGGGCTGCGAATATCGTGCGCCAGCATTTCGAGAAAATCGGTACGTTGACGTTCGACGCTTTTCTTCTGTGAAATATCCTGGAGAACCATTTGGACGTGCGGCGTCTGATCACTACGGATAGGAAGTGCCCCAGAACGCACGGCGACAGGGATACGACTCCCATCTTTACGAACGACTTCCGCTTCCCAACTGAGAACCGTTTCACCTGCAACGCTGTGGTCTACACGTTGAAGGACAAGGGGGGCCGTCGACGGCGAGAAAAACTCCGAGCACGAGCGATCCGTCATTTCTTGGCGAGGATACCCGAAAAGCGCTTCAGCACGTCGATTGATGAGCAATATAGTACCGTCTCGATCACATACGATCAGCGCATCGATGGCGTTATCGAAAAGATCACGATAGCAACCGGCCAGGTCCAGCGCATCTGCAGAAGCTCGTTGATGAAGCGTTCCCTGTAACGCCTGCTCACGCCCTTGCCGAGCTATTGTTTCGTCCGGCCAATCATACTCTCGCTTCTTCACCTTGACCTCCCCATAAGAAACAGCTTAGGTGAGCCGCACATGTCTACGAAGGAGGCTCAGCATGTCGGAGATTCTGTGCTCGGTACAAGATGGCATTGCCACAATTACGATGAATCGCCCAGAGAAACGAAATGCGCTCAACACCGCCCTGATTGAAGGCTTTCGTACGATGTTTCAACAGTTGGAAACCAATCCCGAAGTTCGTGTTGTCGTCATCCGCGGAGAAGGAAAAGCCTTCTGCTCTGGTATCGACTTGCGCGAACTCAGTTCGCGACAACAAGCCGACGCGGACCCGGAAACCGGCGTTGTGCAGATCTTCCAACAGATTGAACGGTCGCGTCATCCAACCATTGCGATGGTCCAGGGCGATGCGCTCGCCGGGGGTTGCGAATTGGCCCTGCATTGTGATCTGCGTGTGGTCTCTGAGGTTGCGCGGTTCGGCATGCCCCTGGCTCGTTTGGGCTTGATCGTTCCTTTCCCACTCGGGCAGAAATTGGTCGAAATCATCGGGCCTGCGTTCACCAAACAAATCTTGCTCACCGGTCAGCCAGTTGAGGCGAAACGAGCCTATGAAATTGGAATGATTCATCATCTTGTCTCTCCCAGTGAGCTTGAAAGTACGACCTATGCCCTCGCACGAACGATTGCCGACAATGCGCCTCTCTCACTGGCAGGCATGAAAGCCGTCATTCTACGGGCAATCTCGCCACGTGAGACGATCAACGCCCGTGACCTCCATGAACTCGTCAGCCAGGCACGCAAGAGCGCCGACGCAAAAGAAGGAGTTCTCGCCATGCTCGAAAAACGCAAACCGCTTTTTCGTGGACATTGATCATGCTCTCGCTCGTGCGTTCGACACTGTCTGTGATTGTCATCGTGACCCTGCTCTTGGTGTGCGCTCCAGCGTACATGCTCCGCTGGGAGGCTCTCATACGCGGGGCATTGCAACCACTGTTGCCCTACAGTGGCGTGGTGCTGGTTGCTCTCGGACTTACCATCAGTTTCTCGGGCACATACTACTTGATGCGACGCGGAGGTGGTACCCCTCTGATGTGCAGAGGAACGCAACGGCTGGTAGTTGCAGGTCCCTATGCGTATCTTCAACACCCCATCCTGCTGGGCGTACTGGTTATGGTGTTTGGCGAAGCACTGTGGCTGTCGTCCGTCAGCGTTGGCACCTATGCTCTCGCGCTGACGATTATGAGTCATTATTATGTTGTTCACATTGAGGAGCCGCGGTTGATCCGACGATTTGGCCCCGACTATCGGGCCTATCAACGTGCTGTCCCTCGCTGGCTTCCTCATCGTACCTCGTGGGGAGACGAAGAACGCTAAGGTGCAATCTATCCGACTGAGATTAGTGCCCCACCTCTTCGTCTCTTTTGGTGAAGACAACGACTTGTGTGTATCTCTCTGGAAGGAGGAGGCTCTATGCGGTTCGGCGTACATTTGGTTGCTGCTGGAAAAATGATCGAAGGAGATAGTATTGCTCGCGTTGCTCGGCGAGCAGAAGAATTGGGATACGATTCGTTGTGGGTAAGTGACCATATTGTTTTTCCAACGCACTTGCAGTCGGCCTATCCTTATTCTCCTGACGGCAAATTGCCTTTAGACCCCACCAATCCCTTGCTCGAACCGTTGACGGTACTCAGTTATGCCGCAGCAGTCACCAAAACGATCAAGCTGGGCACGAGTGTCCTCATCGTTCCGTATCGTGACCCAATCGTCACGGCCAAAATTGTCTCGTCGCTCGACGTCCTGTCTGGTGGTCGCTTTATTTTTGGTGTCGGTGTGGGATGGTTGGAAGAAGAGTTTCAGGTATTGCGACAAAATCTGCGCGACCGCGACGCCCAAACGCGTGAAGCGCTGTTGGCGATGAAAGCCTGCTGGACACAAGAGAACCCAGAATTTCACGGAAAGTTCTTTGACTTTACTGGCATCAAATTCGCCCCCAAGCCCCGCCAGCAGCCGCATCCTCCCATTTGGTTTGGCGGTAACTCGCGTCCAGCTCTGAAGCGGGCAGTGGAGTGTGGAGATGGCTGGCATGCGGTGTGGGAAACCCCAGAGGAAGTGACAGAAAAAGCGAAAATCCTCCGCGACTTGTGCACCAAGGCCGGGAAGAATTTTGCTGACTTTCCTCTCTCTATTAATGTCAACAACCGTGTCCCCTACACCATCGAGAACGTCAGGAAGTATGAAGATGCCGGTATCAGTATGATGTTTATGCCGCGCTCTTTTCAGGCAGACGTTACTGCCATGATTGACAACATGGAAAAATTGACCAAGGAAATCAAAGACCCCATTGAGAAACACCAGTAACCCCTACGCCAATAACTTATCCGACTTGTCTCCAGCAACCAAACGCACTCTTTACGACTACTATCGAGTTGCAAACTGCTTACGAGCAAGAAGAACACAAACGAGGCGAGTATAGCATAGGAAAATGCGGAAATGTGGGACGAGCGGGGCTCAAATTTAGGCAAAAAATGAGACCGCACTTTTTGCTGAACGCGTGCAAAAACACGGGAAATGTATTTGCACCGCAAGCCAACTCTTGAGAGAATACATACTTTATTTGCCAGGAGCGTAGACCTTTGACAGCAGAAACGTTCTTTGTCACATTGGCAAAAATTTTCTGAGAGAAAACAACAACTCTGTGTGTGCGTACACTGATTGAGAAGTAACAATTAGTAGACTGTCCTCGTCCACAACAGAGAGAGGAAAAACTATGGCAGATCGACATCTTGAGCTTGGTGTGTTTGCGCCAACCATTGGGTGTATGCCGCCTCAAGGCAAGTCCTCTTTCATGCTAGTCTCCGAAGCCGAGCAGCGTACAGAACCGACCTTCGACTACAACCGTCGTGTAGCAGAAATGCTGGATCGTGCGGGCCTTGAAGTCTTCTTCATGGCGCAACGCGGACGAGGGTTTGGTCCTTCGGATTTTTGGGGAACCTCGCTTGACTCACTCACCAGTGCCGCCGCACTGGCTATGGTCACAAAACAGATAAAAATTATTTCCACGGTCCACACCGCGTTTCTCCACCCCGGCGTTCTCGCGCGGATGGGCTCAACCCTCGACCAAGTCTCGAATGGTCGGTGGGGCTTAAACCTCGTTAGTGGTTGGTCGCACAAAGACTTTGAGATGATGAACATCCCCTTTCTCGCGCACGACGAACGCTACCAACAAACCGCGGAGTTTGTCGAAGTGTTGGAGAAATTCTGGACAACCGACTGGTTTAATCACCGCGGCAAGTATTTTACGATCGAGCAGGGGATCAGCAATCCGAAACCGGCCCATCTCCCACCGTTGTATAACGCAGGGAGTTCTCCAGCCGGAAAAGATTTCACTGCGCGTTACTGCGACTGGTATTTCACCGGTGCGGTAACGCCCCAACAAGTTGCCGCAGAAATTGCTGATGTCCGCGCGCGTGCCGCAAAACATGGCCGCACTGTCCGGTTTATCACCTATCTCTTTGTTTTGTGTCGTGAGACCGAAGCACAAGCCGAGAAAGAGGCTGACGAGATTCTTTCACAAGGAGACTTTGCTGCGGCACAAGAGTTGATCGAAGGGCTGACTGGCCAAACGATCGGCACTGCCGCCTCCATCATCGGGCAAGGTAGTACCCCAGAGCAGATGCTCGCTGCAGTTGTTCTTGGTGTCGGCAGCGCCAAATTGATCGGCACGCCAGAGCAGGTCGCCCGCAAATTAGCCCAACTCCAACAAGCGGGCCTCGACGCTGTGGGTCTCACTTTTCGTCACGTTGAGGAGGAAATGGCCGATTTTATCGATAAAGTCCTGCCATTGCTCGAAGACATGGGCGTTCGTCCCCCTCGGGCACAGAAAGTGATTCCGATCAACAGAGCGGTTGGATAAGCACAGGCTTGAGGCTCTAGGCTTCAGGCTGTAGAGAAGACGGAAACAGCTCAAAGGTCTGAGTCTTACTCCTTCCCTCAAGCCTAGAGCCTCAAGCCTAGTACCGTGTCTCATCACTTCGTGAGCAGTTGTAGGGCGTGCGCAGCGCGCCAACTGACTGGCGCGTGGTACGTGCCCTACGATTTCACCGTTAATGAACTTGCGAGACACGGTACTAAAGCCTGTTCCTACGCGTTCACATCAATCACGACTCGTCCACGTACCTGCCCTTTGAGAATCGCTTGGCCAAGTTCCGGCACTTTTGACATCGGCTCGACGGTCGTCATCGCATCAAGTTTAGCGATCGGTAGATCACGAGCTAAGCGTCGCCACCCATCTAGCCGTTGCGGCTTGGGACACATCACCGAATCGATCCCTAACAAGTTCACCCCACGCAGAATGAACGGATACACAGACGTAGGAAGAGTTGCACCGCCAGCCAGCCCACATGCTGCCACCGCACCGCCATAGCGTGTACCGCGTAAGACTGACGTAAGCGTCTCACCACCAACTGAATCGATTCCACCGGCCCAACGCTCAGCGTCAAGTGGACGACCAGACGGTTTCTCTAGTGCAGCACGTTCGACAATTGTTGTCGCTCCTAGGGACTTGAGATAATCGCCCAGTTCCGCGCGACCAGTCGAGGCGGCAACTTTGTAGCCGAGCTTGGCGAGAATCGCTACCGCAACACTGCCAACCCCACCAGCAGCGCCAGTGACAATCACTTCGTGTTCCCCCGGTTTCACTCCCGCGTGTTCGAGCGCCATCACACTCAGGATCGAGGTAAATCCCGCTGTACCAATCGCCATCGCTTGTTTCAGTGAGAATTCTTTTGGTACTGGCACTAGCCATTCCGACTTCACGCGTTGTTTTTGCGCAAATCCGCCCCAATGCGACTCGCTTAGTCCCCAACCAGTAATCAGCACTTGATCCCCAGGTTTATACTCTGCCGAACTCGACTCCTCGACCGTACCCGCCAAATCAATGCCGCACACCATCGGCAAGCGTCGGGCAATCTTCGCGGTCCCAGTCACCGCCAACCCATCTTTATAATTAAGCGTTGAGTACGCAACTCGGACAGTGACATCTCCTGCAGGAAGGTCGCTCACTGCGATCTCTTTCAATGTCGCACGCGTTTTTCCATCCACTTCTTCAGCAACAACCGCTGTTATTGTCTCAGCCATAACACAAGCTCCTATCCTATGACTTCCACCAACGACGAAACCTGGCCGAACCTACCACATGTCCCCACGTTTGACAGTGCCCTCAATCATCCTGAATAATCCCCTCTCGTAAGGAGTATGGCCCATGACGAATGTTCGCTCACGTGCGGTATCCACCGATCCATTCCGCTCTTATCAAGATGCCAGTGGCCCAGAGCGCATCTTCTCCTTTTATGATCCGATCTCGCAAATGCGCGCTGTGTTGGTAATCGATACTACGGCCTTCGGCGTCAGCGCTGGTGGCATCCGTATGCTGCCAGATTTATCACTCATGGAGATGGTACGACTCGCCCGAGCCATGACCTACAAGTATCTGATGCTCGAAGTGCAGTGCGGTGGTGCAAAGGCTGGCGTGTGGTACGACTCCACTACACAAGATCGCCAAGCAGTGTGGAATGCGTTTCTCGCAGCGATACACCAGTTTATTGAACAGCGCATGTATCTCGCTGGCACTGATATGGGCACGACGGAGGAAGACTTCCAATCGTTGCACCAAGAGGGGGCACGTCCGCGTTCAGGAAGTTTGCTCAAGCAAGTCATTGATGGACTCCCACTCGAAGATCAACTCACCGGCTTCGGTGTTGTTGAATCGGCTCGCGCCGCGGCAGGGTTCTTCGGTATCTCAATGCAGGGCGCGACTGTCGCTATCGAAGGGTTCGGCAAAGTTGGCGGCGGTGCAGCACGGTTCTGCGCACGCGCAGGAGCCCGAGTAGTCGCAGTCTCGACTATCGCTGGTACTCGCTATGATCCTGCGGGCTTAGACATCGAGCAGCTTTTCTTACTTCGTCGTACGCACGGTGACAACGCAGTATGTCATTACCCGCACGGAAAGTTGCTTTCATGTAACCGCCTGTTCTCCCTCCCAGTTGATATTCTTATCCCCGGTGCTCGCCCTGATGTGATCACTGCCAAGAATGTCGAGAAAGTCCAGGCAAGACTGATCGCTCCTGGAGCGAATATTCCCTTCACTAACGCCATCGCGAACCAATTATCGGCTCGCGGCGTCGGAGTCGTACCAGACTTTGTCGCCAACGGTGGCGGTGTCCTCGCTGCACTAGCAGATCTCCAAGGCCTCGATGTCGCTGCAGCCTTTCGCTCCGTGAGTGAACGAATCACGGCAAACACGACACTGGTCCTCACGCGCAGTCGAGACAATCACTGCACCCCTGTCGAAGCAGCAATACAAATTTGCCAAGAACGCTGGCGACAGAAAGTTTCCACGGGAAGAGTTCTGGCGGAGTAAGCTGAAAACTTGCTCAAGTCGGACGCGAAGGATAAGAAAGAGGCTATGGAAACCGTATTTAGTGGCATTCAACCGTCCGGCGAACTTCATCTGGGCAACTATCTTGGCGCAGTGCGTAACTGGGTCACTCTGCAAGAACAATATCGCTGCTTCATTTGCATCGTCGATTATCACGCGATCACGCAAAACTACGAACCTGAAACCTTGACCCAGCGCACGTTGGAAATGGCAACCGACCTCCTTGCGTGTGGCATTGATCCCGAACGAACCGTTCTCTTCGTCCAATCCAGCGTGCCAGAACACACTGAGTTATGCTGGATTCTCAACACTGTCACCCCTTTTGGTGACCTCGGGCGGATGACGCAGTTCAAAGACAAATCAGAGAAACAAGTCGATAACATCAACGCGGGGTTGTTCGATTATCCGGTACTGCAGACTGCGGATATCATTTTGTACAAGGCAACTGTCGTTCCCGTCGGAGCAGATCAGTTACAGCACCTGGAACTCGCCCGTGAGATCGTGCGGCGCTTTAACGGGCGCTGGGGAGAATATTTCGCTGAACCCAAAGCGCTGCTATC
Source organism: Deltaproteobacteria bacterium (assembly GCA_016874775.1). Classification (NCBI taxonomy): domain Bacteria; kingdom Pseudomonadati; phylum Myxococcota; class Myxococcia; species Deltaproteobacteria bacterium. Next base: position 17,775 of record VGTJ01000010.1, on the reverse strand, counting down.
GACGACACCAAAGATTCTTGGTCTCGACGGTCAAGCCAAAATGTCGAAGTCGATTGGCAATACCATTGCTCTCGGTGAAGGTGATGACGGTATTCGACAGAAACTCGCCACAGCAGCCACGGATCCCGCACGCGTGCGTCGCAAAGACCCAGGCAATCCCGATGTGTGCAATATCAACACGCTGCACACATTTTTTTCTGATGAGGAACGTCTTCAGTGGGTGCGCTCAGGCTGTACAACGGCGGGAATTGGCTGCTTTGATTGTAAGAAGGCTCTCGCTGACAATCTGATCACCCATTTACAGTCTATTCGCGAGCGGCGTGAACGATTGCAAGCGAATCCCAAAGAAGTGGAAGACATCCTTCGCCAGGGAGCGCAGAAAGCCCGTGCGGTTGCGCAACAAACAGTGAAAGAAGTCCGGCAGCGAGTTGGATTGTGGTCCTGAATTGCAGTAGCCACCGTACCGGGAACCAGCAAGGCTCATTTTGACCGATCAGCTCTTTGGGTAGGCCGGAAATGCTTCGCTCATCCCGGCCTATATCTGCCGGTTATCGCGATACTGCCACTCCCCACGGCAAAGTACCGACGGAGATAGTTGTCAGAACCGTGTCGGTCTCGGTGTTGATGACGGCAACAGTGTTAGCACGTCCCACAGTGACATAAAGCTTCTTAGCATCGGGGGTAAGTGCTACCCACCACGCCCGTTCGCCTTCTAAGGGAATCGATTTGGTGACAGTATTGGTAGTCAGGTCGACCACTTTTACTTCTTTCGAGCGTCCGTGCGCAACGTACATTTTCTGGCCATCAGGGAGAATGGCAATACCCACCGGACGTTCACCCATCGGAATCTTGGCAACCTCAGTGTTAGTTTCAGTGTCAACCACATGGACTGAAGCAGACCGCTCACTGCTGACATAGAGGCGCTTATTATCTGGTGAGACAGCCACACCGCGCGGATTTTCCCCTACCTTAATCGAAGTCAATATCGTATTGGTGGTAGTATCAACGACATTCACGTCGTATGATGTCTCATTCGGCACATACGCACGTTTCCCATCGGGGGAAAGGATGACGGTCTCAGGCTCAATACCGGTCGCAATTCTCTTGCGAATCTTTTTGCTTTTCGCGTCGATGACCAGTAATTCGCCACCATTCTCATTGACAACATAGAGTCGCTTGCCGTCCGCAGTGATATCGATGCCTTCAGGATCAACACCAGCTTTTATTTTCCCCACGACTTTGTTGGCCTTGGTGTCGATCACAGAGACATCATTCGAGTTCCCATTGGAAACGTAGACCCGTTTGTTGTCAGGAGACACAACGACGCCGCGCGGACGCTGGCCGACTTTGATAGATGTCACCACTTGATCAGTCGCAGCATCTATCACCGTCACATCATCAGATTTCTCGTTGGTCACGTAGACGAACGGCGCGGCGAACGCGGATGAGGAAAGCGCAAAAAGCAGAAAGCCAGTAGCCAGTAGCCAGTAGCCAGTAGCTCGCATGGGAGAGAACGATGAATGCTGAACGATGAATGCTGAATGGATAAGATTCCTCTGTTGTAATTCGCTATTCATCGTTTTGTTCCTCTACTGACTACGTGTGTTAATGCGCTGGTGTGGCCGCTGCGCCGCTGTCTTGACATTTCGACACCGAACGGACATACGCCAGAATTTTCCATAGCATGTCGTCTGGTAAGCGCCCCTTAAAACCAATCATCTCAGTCTTTGGCACTCCGTCCTGCAGGGTTTTGAAAACAGCGGCATCGTCCCCACCATGTTTCCATTCACAATCAAATAAGCTTGGGCAACGACTGCCAGGGCGAGAGGCTGCTTCAGTGGCATGGCAATAGCCTGCACACACTCCCTCAAAAACTCCTTTGCCTTCTTTGATGGCCTTTTCATCTCCAGCAAACGGATTCTTTGTTGGAGGGGTCTGCGCGTGAGAAATATGACTAAAAGTGAAGAGGGTGAACAGGGTGACACCAACCAGGAAGAAAGGTCTCTGCATCGTGTGCGTATCTCCTGCCTGCTGTAAACACAGGTGGGTTATTTTAGTTTCAGTATCTCGGCATAGCTGTAGGTGGCTGCAAACGGCGTGTGATAGGGAATGCCATACCGTTCCATGAATGTCTTTAGCGTTCCATCAGCCGTGAGCTTTGCCAATGCCGTATCAATCTGGGTACGGAGTTCTGTATCGGTTTTTCGTGTTGCCACATGCTCATTCCAACAGACAGCCGCAGGTGGCTCATAGCCAGTCACAAACGCTAACTTCGCTTCTGGATGATTACGCAAGTGCCAGCCGGCCAGCGGTCCCCACAACAATGCAAGTTGCGCTTCGCCTTTGTTGATTCCTTCCAACGCTGCTGGCACCGAAAAGAATGTCCGTATCTTCGCCTTACGGGCACTCAGGACGAAGTTGGCAACTGTTTGCGCCTGGATTGCAACCGGAGCATCGCCCAGAGAATGCAAATTCTTCTGCGTTGCACCCTCAGCGCCAATCAACTCAAACGCAGCGCCGTAGTACGGCGCTCCGAGTTCTGCCTTCGGCGCATCTTTAATTGCGTCCGCACCTGGCATACTGAAGATCGCATCGCACTCGTTTCTCCCAAGTTTACGTGTCGGAAAATCACTCTCTTCGATTTCTTGGATCTGGGTATAGTTCTTTGCCCACACTGGGACAAACGAGCGGTTAAGCAGCCCTGCAACTGCCTTCGCAGTATCGAAGTCAAAGCCGTTATTCTCTTTCATTGACGATAAAGGCAGGTTGTCTTCAAGCAGGCAGACGCGAAGTTCGGTTTGCGCATCCGCAGCACTGACAGCGGGAGGAAAGAAAAACGCAGAGAAAAGCCAATAAAGAGGGATCAGAAGAGTGAGAAACCGTCGCAATGAATATCCTAAAAAAATGTGAGGTGCGTGATTCCCGAGAAAGCCTGTCCTGAGCCCAGTCGAAGTCTGGGAAGCCAAACAGTTTGCGTTCAGTTGGCAATTCACAGGACTGGATGCCTGCTCCCCAGTACAGACTGGGGACAGGCTACGCAGGTATGCCAAGCCCAGAACCGTCACGTTCATCTGCTCAAAATTCACAGTGGTAGACTATCTCGGCAATGCGTACACAATGATCGCACTGCCTTTGGTTCCTAGGGGATTCTCACCCACGATAGTCACTGCCAACCCACCACCGCCACTCGGTACGGCGACGTATTGGCGCCCCCCGATTTTATACGCCGTTGGTTGTCCACGGACCGTAGAGCCAGTTTGTGACTTCCACAGGACTTCGCCGGTCGCATCGTTAAAGGCCATCGCATAGCCCATTTGATTACCGGTAAACACCAGTCCCCCAGCCGTCGCCAATGTCCCACCCACTAACGGATAGTCATCTTTATAGCGCCACTTGATCGCGCCAGTGGTAGGATCAATCGCGGACAGGTGACCATAGGACGATTGATCATCGGCTTGGGTTGCCCCCGGGCCTCCGCCCCAGAATGGAATGCCTTGGATAAAGGTAGACACCGCCTTCTCCATCTTCCCGCAGCTTTCAATAACTGGGACATACATCAGCTTTGTCTGCGGACTATACGCGGCGGTATATGACCCGTTTTGCCCACCCACGTTACCTGGGCAGATATATTCTTTATTGCCACCTTCCACCGGCAAATACTTCGGATCGACGATCGGGCGGCCTTTCTCATCAAGGCCTTTGGCCCAATTCAGTTGTTCAACATATTGTGAGCCGTGGAGATACTTCCCATTGTTCCGGTCTAACACATAGACAAAGCCGTTCCGGTTCGGTTGAGCAAGCGCTGGCACCATCGCGCCACTGCGATTCACATCGACGAGAAACATGCCGGTGTTACCATCGTAATCCCATTCATCATGCGGCGTAAACTGGAAGTACCATTTCATCTCACCAGTATCAGGGTTTAAGGCTAACACGGAGTTGGTGTAGAGATTATCACCTTTGCGTGTATCACCATTCCAGTCCGGTGACGGGTTTCCAGTTGCCCAGTAGAGAATGTCAGCCTTTTGATCGTACGAGCCAGTCACCCAGGCCGGTCCGCCGCCAGTCTTCCATGAATCACCGGCCCATGTTTCTACACCCTTCTCCCCTTCGGATGGGATCGTGTAGCGTCTCCAGGTGCGTTTCCCGGTTTCGACATCATAGGCATCAATCCAACTGCGAACCCCATACTCACCACCAGCAATACCGATGATGACATTCTTCCTGATCACAAGCGGAGCGGCAGTCGAGCTATAGCCAACTCTGTAGTCATCCATCTCCACGTTCCAGATGACCTTGCCGGTTTTACGATCTAACGCGACCATGCGCGCATCCAGGGTCGCAACAAACACTTTGTCACCCGACAACGCAACGCCGCGGTTGGTTGGTCCGCAGCAGATTCGTAAATCGTCTGGAAGCGGGTGATCGTATTTCCAAATCGGCTCACCGGTCGCTGCATCTAACGCATACACATGATTGTAGGCAGCGACGACATACATAATCCCATCGGCGACGATCGGTGCGGTTTCCAGTTGTCCAGGGATTCCAGTTTGAAAAATCCAGGCGACCTGCAAGTTTTTGACATTCTTGGTGTTGATGTCCTTGAGTGGGCTGAAACGCCAATTCTGATAGTTCCCGCCGTACATCAACCAGGATGACGGGTCGTCAGTACCATTGAGCAAACGGGCCGTCGTTACGGGTTTCAAGTCCCACTCTTTCTTCCCGCTCTGCGCGTGCACGGCCAATGGGAAAAGCACAACAAGTGCGACAATACTTCCGGCGAATCGCCGTAACCAGGACTGCTGCATGGACACGATCCTCCTTGTGTTCAGCCACATCCTGGCTGAACGCGGTCGAAAGGTACTGTCTTTTCGGAAATGGGTCAAGGTAAGGCAAAAGCCGTTAGCTATTAGCCGTCAGCTATCAGCCAGACAAAGACGACAAATCGTTTTTTCCTTGTTTGAGGCTGATAGCTGAATGCTGAGAGCTTTACTGCGGCAGCGCAAACACAATCACCGCACTCCCTTTACTGGCCAGCGGAGGCTCGCCAGCCACGGTTGCGACAATGCCACCACCGCCAGAGGGCATCGCAATATATTGACGACCACCAATCTTGTAGGTTGCTGGTTGTCCACGCACTGACGCGCCAGTCTGGAACTGCCACAACAGTTTACCAGTGGTATCGTCAAATGCTTTGACATGTCCTTCTTGGTTACCGGTAAACACCAGGCCACCACCTGTGGCCAGCGTTCCGCCGAGCAACGGATACTTTTCTTTATGCCGCCATTTAATTGCGCCGGTTGTCGTATCAATTGCAGAGAAATGGCCGTAGGCTGTCCCGTCATCGCCCTGGCTGCCATTCCAACCTCCACCCCAGAACGGAATTCCTTGAATGAACGTTGCCGCTGCTTTTTTCATCTGCATGCAGCTCTCAATGACCGGGACATACATCAGCTTCGTCGTTGGACTATACGCCGCGGTATATGAACTATTTTTCCCACCTGGAGCACCCGGACAGATCCACTCTTTTCCTTCTTCTTGAGGAATATATTTGGGATCAACGATCGGACGACCATTCTCATCGAGTCCCTTCGCCCAGTTGAGTTGATCGACATACTGACCACCGTGGAGAAATTTTCCTGACGTCCGATCCAACACATACAGAAAGCCGTTACGGTTGGGCTGCGCCAGGGCTTTGACGTTTCGACCGTTCCGCATCACATTGACGAGAAACAGATCGGTGTTGCCATCGTAGTCCCAGACATCATGCGGCGTGAACTGGAAATGCCATTTCACTTCGCCAGTATCAGGGTTCATCGCCAGAACAGAATCGGTGTACAGATTATCGCCCTTACGTGCGTCACCGTTCCAGTCTGGTGAGGTGTTCCCCGCTGCCCAGAACAACACATCTTGTTCAGGATCGTACGAACCAGTGATCCAGGTGGGGCCACCACCAAATTTCCACGAGTCACCTTCCCAGGTTTCAACGCCTTTCTCCCCCTCACCTGGAGTGGTATAGGTTCGCCATTTACGTTCGCCGGTTGTGACATCATAGGCGTCGAGATATCCACGAACGCCATACTCACCGCCAGCGATACCAACAACCACTTTATCCTTCACGATCAGTGGAGCGACGGTCGAACTAAAACCGTTGGCATATTTATCGATCTCTACATTCCACGCCACTTTGCCAGTCTTGCGATCAAGGGCCACTAACCGCGCATCGAGCGTCGCCATAAAGACTTTATCGTCAGCAATAGCGACACCACGATTGGTTGGCCCGCAGCAAATCCGGATATCATCCGGCAAAGGGTGATCATATTTCCAGATCGCTTCACCGGTCACGGCATCAAGCGCAAAGAGATGATTATAGGACGTGGTCAGATACAGAATGCCGTCGGCAATAACCGGCGAGGCTTCTAATTGTCCAGGAATCCCAGTTTGGAAGATCCAGGCGACCGCAAGTTTCTTCACATTCTGTTTGTTAATGTCTTTCAATGCACTATAGCGCCAACTGTTATAGTCACCGCCATACATCAACCAGGCAGATGGATCTTCAGTGCCCTTCAACAAGCGTTCTTGCGTGACGGGTTTGAGGTCGTAGGTTTTTTCTTCCGCAGCTTGTGCAGCCCCTGAAAGCAAGACAAACAAGCTGGCGAGGGTGCATACACGTATCTCGCGCCCACGGCGAACCATAGCAATTTCCTCCTTCATAGAATGTCCATATTCCTCTATCGCTGGCGGCAAACTACTGAGTTTTGTCAGTTCGATCAAGGGAAGCGAACGCGCGCCCTAGACCTGACAGGCCGAATGGGGCAATAAAGAGACCCAAGGAGGGGCTCGTTATGATGCAAGTCTATTCCATGCCAGTCGGTTGGCTTGAATTCGATAGCAAACTGTTTTTCCCCAATCGCCCGCGTGGCACGATGCTGACAATCCCAGTGCCAAGTTATTTGATCACCCATCCAAAAGGCAATGTCGTGTTCGACACCGGCGTTCATTGCCAGGTCATGCAAGATCCGGTTGCGCGATTGGGTGAGGCGATGGCGAAGAGTTTCGTGTCACGCACCAAGCCGGGTGAAGAAATCGTGGCGCAACTCGCGCAGTTCAAACTCACGCCCAATGACATCACCTATGTCATCAATTCGCATTTTCATTTCGACCACTGTGGCGGCAATGAATTCTTTCCGCAGTCAACCATCCTTGTACAAAAAAATGAACTCGACGCCGCACGCGACCCGCAGTTACGTAAGAAAGTCCTCTTTGATCGCAAAGACTGGGATCACAAATTGAACTATCAAGCCGTTGATGGTGAACTCGACATCTTTGGTGATGGAACGTTGGTGATTATTCCAACCCACGGCCACACACCAGGCCATCAGTCACTACGCATTCGCATTACCGGCGATAGAGACTTCGTCGTCACCGGAGATGCCTGTTACACCAAGACCAATATGGATGAGAACTTGTTACCGTCCGTCGCCTATGACGAACAGGAGATGTACAAGTCACTGGCAACGCTGCGAGACCTACGCGATAAAAAAGGGGCAACGATCCTCTACGGTCACGACCCGGATCAGTGGAAGGAAGTACCACATGCCCCTGCCCCCCTCGCTTAGCCTCTCTCCTGACCGGGCGACAAAGCGAACGGGCGCATGGGCGATCAGTAGCATGGGCGATCAGTAGCATGGGCGATCAGTAGCATGGGCGATCAGTAGCATGGGCGATCAGTAGCATGGGCGATCAGTAGCATGGGCGATCAGTAGCATGGGCGATCAGTAGCATGGGCGAGTGGGCGCCGGTCCGCCCACTCGCTCTTTCGCCCATGCCGTTTTTACCTTCGCCATTTCTCCGCTTCATTCCCGATCTTGCCAATCCTTCCAAGTCTCTGGGCAGTACCCCACGGTTGCCTCTCGGCCGTTACGGACAATCGGCGTACGGAACAGTAAGGGATCATCAAGCAGGAGTGTCTCAATCTTCGCGGCATTGAATGAAGCGTGGGCAAGCCCTTTCTCAACGAAACGAGCGCTCGACCGATCGATGAGCTGATCGAGCGGCACTCGTCCAGCCACCGACTGTAACTCACCTTTTGAGAGTCCTTTTTCTTTCAGATCGACAAACTGAAAGCGAACGCCTCGCTCTTTGAAGAACCGTTGCGCTTTGCGGGTATCGGCGCATTTTTGCAAACCGAAAATTTGGATATTCATGTCGAACTCTCCGCACCTTACCATGAATGGGGAGCTGCGAGGAGTCAAGTTCGCAAGGTTTAGCGATCGATGACTATCTCGGTGTCAGCGGAAGCCAAATCCGAAACGTCGAACCACGGCCCACTTCACTCTCTACCGTAATCGTCCCCTTCAGCAAATCTAAGAAATTCTTGACGATATAGAGCCCAAGCCCTGCTCCCCCTCGACGTTGTGTCTCGGTAGTCCCTACTTTACGAAATGGCTGAAAGGCAAAGGGCACTTCTTCCTTTTCCATTCCAATTCCCGTATCAACGACACAGATCTCGACACCAAGGTCTTTTCGCTGTCCTCGGAGAGTGACCTGTCCTCGGTCGGTAAATTTCCGCGCATTGCTGAGCAAATTCCGTAACACAATCTTTATTTTGTCGACGTCCGTAGAGAACCCCATCTCCGGATCTTGTACCTCGAACACAAAGTCTAGCGGTGAGACGGCCCGTAACTCCTCTGTCTCTTTCCATACCTCTTCGAGGAGTTCACCCAAACGGATCTCTGTCAGAGAAAGGGCAGAACGGCCCACCTGGAGATGACTGGCATCGAGGAGCGCATCAATAAGGCCCAACAAATCACCAGCATTTTTTCTCACTCGTTTGAGAACCTCAGTTTGCTGGTCGGTCAAATCGCCAAACTCTCCTCCCTCTAAGAGGTCGGTATAGCCCAACACGACGCTAAGAGGAGTACGCAGTTCATGGCTCATCGTTGCCAGAAACTCTTCTCGGGCACGAATCGTTGCTTCGGTGATATCTTTGGCTTTCCGCAGTTCACGTTCCGCTTGCTGACGCGCAGCGGCTTCATGCTGTAGCAAATTTTTCGTGCGATCGAGTTCTGTCAGAGCCTTTTCTAATACCTCGGGGTCGAGTTGCGACTGAGACTCCAAGGTGCGCTCTTGTGCAACGGGCTGTTGTTCGCTGCTCGCTTGACTCGCCTTAGCGTCAGCATCTGACTGGTGTTTTTCATCTACCACCCTTGTTTCCCCCTTCCGCACCACCTGAAAGACCCCACTCCTCCTCTTCAAATATACCAAAAGTTATAATTTAACAACTGCAATTATCTTTATTTCTAAGAGTACATCTCTCTTTGAATAAGGGTTAGGAGAATTTTCTCCTTGTGAAATCCTGTATACAAACACACCAATTTACCTCGGTTCCAAAGCAAGAAAAGGCGCGCTCTTGATTCTTTAATCAGTTTCAGCGTAAAGGATCGCATGTTTCCCTAAGTAACAAGAAATGCACAGGCTACAGCGGCATGAGTAAGAGCAAAGCGAGGAACATGTTATGGCAGATACCCAAACACATGGAGCGTCGGCTGTTGATGAGCAGGCGTATAAATTACCAACCAATGTTCGCCCGGATCGTTATCAGATCCGCCTTACTCCAGATTTGACCGCCTTCACTTTTGCCGGCGAGGAAATCGTAACAATTGAGGTGTTAGAGCCAACGGCGGAGATTTGTCTCAACGCCGCAGAGCTGCAAATTCATGCTGTCTCGATTGTCTCAAAGAGTGGGAAGAAAGTCGTTGGAACCGCCACCCTGGATGAGATCAATCAACGTGCGCTGTTGAAGCTCCCTGATCAGCTTGCACGCGGTTCATATGAGCTACAGCTTACGTTTTCCGGAATCCTCAACGACAAGTTACATGGGTTTTATCGCAGCACGTACAAGGATACCCAAGGCAACGATAAGGTGCTCGCTTCCACGCAGTTTGAAGCTACCGATGCACGACGGGCATTTCCCTGTTGGGATGAACCAGCATGGAAAGCCGTATTCCAGACGACCTTTATCATTCCTGAGCATTTGACAGCCATTTCCAACACCGCTGTTGTCCGTGAATCTCCTCTTCCTGGTACTGGGAAGAAAGAGGTCGTCTTCGCCGACAGTATTAAGATGTCGACCTATCTGGTTGCTTTCATTGTCGGCGAGTTTGAGGGCACCGAGCCGGTTCATGTGGGCAAGACACCAGTGCGAGTGTGGGCGGTTCCTGGGAAACGGCACTTAGCACCCTTCGGCCAAGAAATCGGCGCAGCGTCGTTACGATTCTTCAGTGACTACTACCAGTACCCCTACCCTGGCGACAAGCTTGACCTCATCGCTATCCCAGATTTCGCGTTCGGTGCGATGGAAAACCTCGGCGCTGTCACTTATCGTGAGACTGCGTTGCTAGTTGATCCACACAACGCTGCGCGGCGCGATCTCGAACGAGTCGCCAATATCGTCTCGCACGAGAATGCACATATGTGGTTCGGTGATCTCGTCACCATGCGTTGGTGGAATGGATTGTGGTTGAACGAAGCGTTCGCCACATTCATGGCGGCGTTGGCAGTCGATCACATCAAGCCGGAATGGCAGCAGTGGACGAGCTTCGCGGTCTCACGCGCGAGCGCCATGCAAGTCGATGGCTTGCAGAGTACGCGTCCGATTGAATTCCCGGTGCATCGACCTGAAGAAGCACAAGGCATGTTCGATGTGCTGACGTACCAAAAAGGTGCGGCGGTCTTGCGCATGTTAGAGCAGTATCTCGGTGCAGAAGCGTTTCGTGCTGGGATCAGCCTCTATTTGAAAAAGCATGAATATGCGAATACTGAGACCACCGACCTGTGGGATGCCATAGAGGAAGCCTCGCGACAACCAGCACGTGCGCTGATGGATTCGTGGATCTTTCAGCCCGGGTATCCGATGCTGAAAGTGGAGGTGCAAGGGAACGACGTTGTCATTTCCCAGCAGAGATTCCGCTATTCGTCAGATGGAAACAGCCAACCGCAACTCTGGCACGTGCCGATTTTCCTCCGCGCAAAGACGGCACAAGGTATTCATGAACAGAAAGCATTGTTGACCAGTACAGACATACGCCTTACTCTCTCATCACAACCGGAGTGGGTCGTAGTGAACTCCGGGGGCCACGGCTTTTATCGCGTGCAGTACTCACGAGATCTGCAGAAGTGCCTGACAAACAACCTGGACAAAATCCTTACTGCCGTCGAACGCTTCAATCTCATCAACGACACCTGGGCAGCGGCGCAGGCTGGTCTGACACCCATGACGACGTACCTTGATCTCCTCTCGCTGTTCCGTGAGGAGACTGATCCAAATGTCTGGAACGTGATACTGGCATCAGCCCAATATCTCGATTACCTGCTCGATGCGCCGCAGCGACCAGCGTTACAGAAGTTTCTACGCCACCTCCTCACACCGATAGTGCAGAAACTGGGTTGGAATCCACAAGCAGGAGAAAGCGACCTGATCGGCCAGTTACGTGGTGACTTGCTGACTGCGCTCGGCACTCTCGGCGCAGACACAACGATTCAAGCCGAAGCGCGCACCCGCTATGCACAATATAAACAGAATCCAACATCAATAGATCGCAACGTCGTTCCTGCACTGGTCTCGATTGTTGCGGCTTGCGGTGACCTCGCTGAGTACGAGGAATTCACCTCGCAATACAAGCAAGCAAAAACACCGCAAGATGAGACACGCTATTTGTTTGCTCTTGCCACATTTCGTTCGCCCGAATTATTCGAGCGAACGTTACAGCTCACCATCAATGGTGAAGTCCGTACGCAGAATGCCCCTTATCTGATGCGCGCCCTGCTCCTCAACACGGAACTCCGCGAACGTGCATGGCAGTATATGAAAGACCATTGGGACGAGATGGGTCGCCAATATCCAGACAACTCGATCGGCCGGATGTGTGAAGGCATTCTCTCGTTGGTCACGCCTCAGCGAGAAGCAGAGGTCATCAACTTCTTTGCTTCACACCCGGTGAAACAGGCAGAAAAAACTGTGCAGCAACATCTGGAAAAGCTTCGCATTGCAGTCGCGGGAAAAGAGCGAGATGCGGCGAAGATTGCAAGGTATTTGACACAACAGGTCTAAGCCACACTACCAGAGCACCCGTGTGAGGTGGGCCATGCCCATCCTATACAATTGTAAAGCATTATGACACTGAGTGACATCTTGACCGGTATCCCGGACTACCGAGACTTTCCCACGCTGGAGGAATTACATCACAGCTCGTTGCGCCTAGTCGATGAATTTCCTGAACTCGCCAAACTACAAGTGATTGGCTCGTCTACCGATGGACGACCCATCGAACTACTCACCATCGGTCACGGCAAGCGTACCGTATTGTTTCTTGGAGCTCCGCATCCGAATGAACCGATCGGCGTTCTGACGCTTGAGTTCTTGAGCCGTCTTTTGTGCGAACAGTCGGAGCTGCGAGAACAATTCGATTGTACCTTCCTGATCGTCAAGGCATCTGATCCAGATGGACTCGCGCTGAATGAAGGTTGGTTCAAAGGGACATTCTCACCGATCAAGTATGCCCTGAATTATTATCGTCCACCACAAGATGAGCAGGTCGAGTGGGGCTTTCCGATCCATTATAAGACGCTGCACTTCACCACGCCTCCTGCTGAAACACAGGTAGTGATGCAGTTGATGCAACAATGCCGTCCAGACTTTCTCTCTAGTCTACACAATGCCAGTTTCTGTGGCGTGTACTTCTACCTCTCGCAACATCTCCCAGCGTTGTTCCCCCAGCTTCATCAACTGGTAGCGGATCATCGGTTACCACTGCATGGGGGAGAACCGGAGGTGCCGTATATTGAAGCTTGGGATCGCGCGATCTACCCGCTGTTTGGTGCACGCGAAGGCTACGATTTCATGGCGAAGAATCTTGGTGAAGATCCTGCGCCGTTTTTCTCAACCGGAACCAGCACTGATGATTATCTCAAGACGTTAGTGCCTCATGCGCTATCGTTCATTTGTGAACTGCCATATTTCACCGATCCCGCCCTTGAAGACCAAAGCCTGTCCGGTACGTCTCGGCGTAAAGCTATGGAAGACGGACTGCAACGTACCGAAGCAACGGTGCGGATTCTTGAAACGCATTTCAGTGCACTACGAGAACGGCTACCACAGAACCGCTTGTTTCGTTCAGTGGCTGAATATCTGCGCCGTACACCAAAGCGACTGATCGCGCAGCGTAATGCGTTGGCCAATCCCGCCTATCAGCAGGAAGCGACAGGAGCACAAGCCTTCGATGCACGCGTGTGCCGCAGCTTTCATTGTCTACTGTATTTGGGAGAACTGTATCGATTGGCAAGCGACATCGGCGAGAGAGAGCGGGCTGTGGCGATGCGTACACATATCGAGGAGCGCATGGCGCAGATCGAAGCCGAAGGGGCCCTGCAGATACTCCCTCTGCAAAAACTCGTATCACTACAAGTTGGGAGCGGGTTGCTGGCCCTGGCTGCTGGGACTAACGATCTCCCTTAGGAAGAAGGAACCTATAGACGTACCACACAACAAATACCAAACACCACTGACTACCGATTGAAATACGAGAATAGCCGTTGGCCGATAATCCCCACCAACGGCGGAAGGAGCAAACTCGGGATCGCCCGTGCTGCTGCAAAGGGCCAACCAAGGAATGGCGCCTCCCAAGAAAATAGGCGGGTCGGGGACAAAAGAGACTTAGCCGTAATGAAAGTCACTAATGGACCAACGCCGACACCTTGGTTGAACAGAGAGGCGGCAATGGGAAACACGACATAAGGACCACCGGGCATAGCAAGACCGATCAGCCACCCAATCAAGATCCCTTTGATACCAGACTGTTCGCCCATCCATTTAACCAGGAACTCACGCGGCACTAACACATCAAAGAAACCTGCCAGCAGAAATCCTAGCAGCAGTGGTAACCACACATCCTGTAAGAGCGACATTGAGGTCTGTAACCCACGCATTGGCAAGTCAGGACTTTTCAGATACGCCAAGATGACCATCAACAGGGTCAAGCCACCCATTACCCAAATCGAGGAATCCACGCCCTTCTTCCCCTTTTGCCGACCACGCCCACTTGGAGCACCTGTCGGGTTGTCTGTCGCTTTCGCGTTTGCCGTACTCGATTCCACTGGTTTGCTCATAAGCGACTCAATAATCGTTCGCTGTTTTTTTGATCCCGATACACAAGCGGAGCATTGTCCACGTGTTCTGCCGTAGCTATAGCCTCAACAATGACATCATGGCGAGGAGACAGATGACAAACAGGATCGGTAGCGGCAGGGTCACCGGTCAATAGAAACGCCTGACAGCGGCAACCGCCAAAATCCTTCGCTTTATTCGGGCAACTACGGCACGGCTCTTCCATCCACGCATCGCCACGAAACGCATTCAGTGCTGGCGACTCAGGCCATATCGTCTTCAACGATTGCTGCTGCACATTATCAAAGTGGAGATTGGGAATGGTGTGGGCAGCGTGACACGGCAATACTTCGCCGGTTGGTGTGATGAGCATGTACGTCCGTGCCCACCCTCCCATACAGGGTTTAGGTTCCTTCGTCAGATAGTCAACCTGCACGAAGACAATTTCCATTTTGCCGCGATAGCGTTCGCGTGCCTCCCGGGCTATGGCCGCGGCCTCATCACGTTGCGCTTGGGTTGGCAACAGGGTGTTCCTATTTTGCAATGCCCACGACACGTATTGACTATTGGCAAGCTCTAGTCGCTGAGCACCAAGTTCCGCGCCGAGAGCAATAAGCTCTGGCACATGGCCAATGTTATAGCGATGCACCACAACATTCAGCGTTAGTGGCAAGCCAAGCTTGGTAATTTGTCGCGCGACTTCTAACTTCTTGTCATACGAACGGACGCCAGCAATCAGCTCCGCTGTTTCGCGATCGGTATCTTGGATGCTTAACTGCACGTGATCAAGACCGCAGTCTCGAAACTCCCGCAAGTCGTCCTCACTCACTAACGTCCCACCCGTAATGAGGTTGGTGTACAGATCACATTTGCGCGCGTGACGTATCAACTCCGGCAGGTCTTTGCGAACCGTGGGCTCACCGCCAGAGAGATGCAGCTGAATAACACCTAACTCAGCAGCATCAGAAAACACTTGGCACCACTGCTCGGTGGTCAGTTCACCTTTTTTGAGCTGCAGATCGATGGGATTCGAACAATACGGACAGCGTAATGGGCAGCGGTAAGTCAGCTCGGCAACGAGCGTATACGGGCGAGGAGCAGCCATATAATCTACGACTCCAGCAAACCGCGGGTTTGCAAGCGTTCAAGCAGGACGTTCACTTCTTGCGCAATCACGTTACGATCCGCCCCAGTAAATTGCTCAACCAGAGCATCGATAACTTGCGACACCACGCGCTCGCCGTCGCACAGTTTGAGGATAGCAGCCGCACTATCATTTAATACCAACGCCGCTTCAGGAAACACGAGCATGTGCTTCTTCTCAACCGCGTCCCAACGCAAGCGCGCTTTCGAAGCCAGTCGCGGACGGAAATCAGCCGGTAGTTCAGCCATCGATCAATCGCTCACTTTCCCCACAACGGCGGTGGCAATCCTGGAGTGACATAGGCGAAATGCACGGCGTCAAGCAGGCTCCACAATATATGGCACTTGATAGTTAAGACACGCACGACACGCTCTTGCAAGTCTCGGGTTGTGCAGTTCTTTACCACGTAATCAAGACCAAACTCAACATCGCGCGGCGCCTGAATAAGGCGCGAACGAAAATACTCCAGTCCGCGCTGCTCCACCCACGGATAGTGCACTTCAAAGGCGGGCAGTCGGCGCGACATCAGCGTTGGCGCGAAAAGTTCAGTGAGAGACGACCCCACCGCTTCAACCAACGAATGGGTCTGTACTAAGGTCAAATAGGCATCGACAGCGAATCGCACCGCAGGAAGCACGTAGCGAAGGCTTTCCATGTCTTCGCGGCGCAGTCCGGCTGCCTCACCCAACACCAGCCACTTGTGAATACCGCCCGCTTCCTGGCCAGGTGTACCATCGTGGTCGATAATCCGCTGAATCCATGCCCGTCGTTCGACTGGCGTGGTCATCTTAGCCATGATCGCCGAATCTTTCTTGGGAATCATGACCTGATAGTAAAAGCGATTCTCAATCCACGCTTGCAATTGGCGCTTGGTGAGCTTGCCCTCGTGCATCAATACATGGAAAGGGTGCTTATCATGATACCCTTCCTCACCTACCGCACGTAGTTGCTGTTCAAACTCCTTCGGTGTCCACAGTGGTCGGGTTTCAGTTGTACTCATATACGCGTCTCAGTCTTCACCATCTCCAGACTTCTTCAAACCTCGAATTCCATACCATCAAATGCCACATCCCAGCCAGCCTCGGCGACAATCCGCCGCTCGGGCGCATCTTCAATGAGCAGCGGGTTGGTGTTGTTCATATGCGTATAAATTTTTCGCACCCCTTGCAACGACGCCAACTGCGCTAAGCTGCCTGTTGGTCCGCTGATGGGAACATGGCCCATTGAAAGAGAGGTCTTCTGCGAGAGGCCCAAGCGAACCAACTCATCGTCAGACCAACAGGTGCCATCGAAAAAGAAGCCCTGACAATTGTCCAACATGGAGCGGACCACCGCGTCAATACTTTTTACCGCCGGAAGATAGACCAGCGTACGGCCAGTCGCATCATTGGTCACTTTATATGCGATGGTCGCTTCATCCGACTCAGGCACCAAGCCGGTGAGATACGCAGGCGGCTTTCCTGGGGCACGCACTGCTTCAAACGAGAGGCCGCTACTCTTACCATCTATGCCAACCAGCTCCTGGCGGGTGTCTGGCTTCACAATCTTCCATTGGCTCAAGGTTGGCGCGCGAAACAAGCCGCGAAACACCGCATTGGTCTCTAGCACCCACTGCTGCACCTGGGCCGTCGAGTACACGCAAAGGGGTTGCGACTCGCGCAAAGAGAGAAGGCCAGTTATATGGTCGATCTCACCATTAGTGAGTAGAACCGCTTGAATCGGCGTGTCGCGTGGGACGGCCTGGGGCGACAAGCAAGGAGAAGAATTGATTTGTTGACGAATATCAGGACTGGCATTAAGCAGATACCAACGCTGTCCGTCCGCACTCAGAGCCAGCGAAGATTGTGTCCGTGCTTGAGCACGTAGCGTGCCTGAGCGAAACCCGTGACAATTGACGCAATTACAGTTCCACTGCGGGAAGCCACCACCTGCTGCTGATCCAAGCACTCTTACCCGCACGTTACGTTCCTCACGGTCGTGCAACAATCGCTACGTAATTAGTTAGGAGAGACATGAGGCAGGTACGGAAAGGCGAGCTTCCCCTTATGCGGAAAAAAGCTCGCCTTTAACAATACCAAAGTGATCGCTGATTAGTCCACGAAAATATATGAGCTGACTTCTGCATCCATGCGCACTTCGAGGAAATCGGGAGTTGTCCATGTCATGTGCGAATCACCTCCTTCTTGTCATGATCTCTATAAACTATATCGGCAGAAGTGGTTTGTCTATGACAAAAAAGATCGTGCCCTCTTGATAAAACTTACAGGCAAGATAATGACGTTTCCTCTTGAGCATCAAAAAGGCTTCATTTTGGCGAAAATTAGCAAAATTCAAAGGGTAAGGCATGGGCAAGAATTAAGTTACCGATTAAGAGCGAGGAAGAAGCGTATAGTTCCAATCGCCATGAAACTTACCGGGTTTGATATTGAGCGCTTGAAACTCATCGTCGGAGACCTGTAGGCCTTTG
>VGTJ01000009.1 GCA_016874775.1 Deltaproteobacteria bacterium | reverse complement strand
AAGGCCTACAGGTCTCCGACGATGAGTTTCAAGCGCTCAATATCAAACCCGGTAAGTTTCATGGCGATTGGAACTATACGCTTCTTCCTCGCTCTTAATCGGTAACTTAATTCTTGCCCATGCCTTACTGCACCTCAGTACTGCGATGGGGTTGGTGTTTTCTCTGATCGCCGCAGGGCAAGTGATATGGCTGGTCTATCGGAAATTGTTTTGGGCGGTTGGTGTCGAAGGCTGGGCGAGTTTAATGGTCGCACTGTGGTTGATCGGTGGAACCATTCTTTTCTCACTGGGAGTGGTCGGCCTCTATCTCGGGCGTATGTTCGAACATACGCGCGGGCGTCCATTATTCGTGGTGCGTGAGTCCACGGAATGCGCCTCCACTACTGAGGCTGAGAGAGGCAAGGTATGGGGTGGACGCGCATAGGTCGGCTTTTCTGCCCTGACGGACACCTGCCGTGGATGCAGAGTCATGCGGCAAATCCCTACGCAGAAGTGCGTGCGGATGGGAGCTGGCGTGTCTATTTCAGTTGTCGCGATCAGGAAAATCGCTCGCATGTCGGCTATGTCGATGTGTGTAGTCGTACCTGGACCGTGCAAGCGATTGCCCAACAGCCAGTGTTGAGTCCCGGTCCGCGCGGAACGTTTGATGATAGTGGTGCCTCTCTCGGCTGTATCGTCGAGAGTGGTACTACGCGGTATCTGTATTACCTGGGATGGAACCTTGGGGTCACGGTACCGTGGCATAACAGTCTTGGTGTAGCCATCAGTCATGCAGGGGGTCCATTTCGCAAGCTGATGCGCGCCCCTATTCTTGACCGTAATTCCCATGACCCGTACTCACTGTCGTATCCCTGGGTAATGCAAGAACCAACGCGTTGGCGCATGTGGTATGGTTCGCATCTCAATTGGGGGGACGGAGAGCGAGAGATGGAGCATGTCATCAAATATGCCGAATCAGCCGATGGCGTGCAGTGGCACCCCACTGGAGCTGTGTGTCTGCCTGTGATGTCGGATGCGTCGTATGCCTATGCGCGACCGTGTGTATTGTACGAGGACAACGTCTATAAGATGTGGGTCTCGTATCGTGGTCAGCACTATCGTATTGGCTATGCCGAGTCGACTGATGGCATCCACTGGCACCGCATGGATGAGAAAGGTGGGCTGCTGCCGTCAGACAAAGGATGGGATGCCGAGGCAGTCGCGTACGCGCATGTCTTTGATCATGATGGCCAGCGCTACATGTTGTATTGTGGTAACGGCTATGGTCGGACCGGCTTTGGTGTGGCAGTTATGGAACTGAGCTGAACGCGAAGGAGCATCGTTCCGTGTCTTATCAATCATACAAAGAAAGTGAAAAACGAGTCCTCGCCGATGATCTTGATCGGCTCATGGAAGAAGTCGACATCCAGGGCTATGCGATTGTTGAACGAGTCCTTGCCGATGCGGAAGTCACATAATTCAGCCGCAGACTTGATACCGTGTGGCAACGACAGTGCGATGAATATGGGGAAGCCGCGTTACGGCGAAGCGGAGAGTGGGGCATATGTCGAGCGTTGCTGCAGTATGATTTTGCCTTTGCGCCTTTGGTACGCCATCCATTGACTATGGCGGTGTTAGCACGGACCGTTGGTGAAACCGCGATTTTGCATCTCATCAACGGCATCATTGCCTTTCCCCAACAATTGAGTAATCAGACCGTCTTCCATCGTGATTTCGCCAAGCCATTTCGGAGTGACCAACTGCTCTCAGTAAATACCTTCTGGGTGCTTGACGATTTCTCTCCGGTGACTGGGGCTACCAAGTTTGTTCCGCACACTCATCACACCATATTCACTCCAAGTGATGAATACCTCGTACGTCATGCCGAGCAGGTCGTGGCACCACGAGGGTCATTAGTAGTGTTTGATTCGCGCGTGTACCACTGCGGTGGAGCAAACACCTCGCTCTCTCCTCGACGAGCGATCAATCTGCAATACACGCGTCCGTTCATTAAACAACAGATTAACCTGGCGGAGCTATTACGCGGGCAGATTGATCGTGACTCGCCGTTGGCGCAGACGCTCGGGATGTGGGCGATCCCACCCGCAGATGTGCAAACCTTTCGACTGCCACCCGAACAACGGACATATCGCGGTGGGCAAGGATGATCAGGTTATTTCACTGTCCCCACCCCCAACAGCGTTAAGCCAAGACGGGTATGGTAGAACCGGCGTTGGAGCCAGAAGAGCGGAGCAAGTGTCACGCGATTCAACAGGAGCTTGCAGAACGGAGGGAACACCGTCTTAAAGGGAATCTCGCGGATGCCACTCGTTTCCGTTTGCTGGCGCTGGCTTTGTTGGCGCTTCTCCGTCTCCGCACTGTGACGAATCATGAGGTTCCCGAGTGAGAAAAGTAAGTTGGCTGTAGGGACCGCAACGGACCACACTTCAACATTCTCGATCTGTGCTTTCGCAAAGGTGGCGATCAAGTCTTCTCGGTCATAGCGACGTAAGTGACCAACGGTATCATCCTCAACCGACCATTTCTCTTTTCGTCCTGGCACTGCGACCAGGACATGCCCACCAGGGCGGACGAGCGAGGCAAGCTTTTGCAAAAATGCCACATCGTCATGGATATGTTCCATGACCATCATACTGAGGCTCAGGTCAACGTGCTCTTCGCTAGCGGCGATACTCCACACGTCGCCGTGGATGAGTTGGTATCGTCGCGCGGCAATGAAGGGACGTAAGGTTTCCGTAGCGAGGGCGACGGCCTCAGCAGAGAAATCGTAGCCAACGCCTGTGAGCCCGCGTTCAACTAATTTGTATGAGAGCCCACCAGCACCACAGCCAACCTCGACGAACGTACGTGCGTGCAAGCGATCAACCATATCGAACACTGCTTCGTAGAAACAGAAGGTGCCAGGTGGATCAATTCTGACCAGTTTCATGGCGACGATTGTGGACTGCTAGCCCTTTCTGACTTGATAATCAGTGAAAGGTGCTTTAAGAGACTCCTTTGCCAAAGTCAAGAATTGTTCGATACCAATGAGTATGAGTGGTCAGCGACACGCCTTGCTACAGCAAGTTGAAGCCTATTATACGGCGAAGGTTGTAGAACATGGACCGACGGCGCGAGGAGTTGATTGGAACTCCGAAGCGTCACAGCAGCTTCGTTTTCAACAACTCCTCCGGGTGCTTGATAGCGAACGAGGCCCTTTTTCTTTTAACGATATTGGCTGTGGCTTTGGCGCGTTAGCCGCATACCTGCAGACGAATTGCCAGGTGCCGTTTCATTATCACGGATTCGATCTTGCGCCGGCGATGATTCGCTACGCCCATGAGCAGTATGGACACCTGGCAAATTGTCGGTTTTCTGACGCGCCTGCATCGCTCACCACGGCGCACTATACCGTTGCGAGCGGGATCTTCAACGTAAAACTCTCAACCGAGCTGGAAGAATGGCGCACCTACATGCTTGATACGATCGAGCAAATGGCTCAGCTCAGTACGCGTGGCTTTGCTTTCAATGTGTTGACCAGTTATTCCGACCGCGAGCGGATGCGTCCAGATTTGTACTATGCCGATCCCGGTTTCTTATTCGATTACTGCCAGCGTCACTATTCTCGTTGGGTAGCGATTCTCCACGACTACGGATTGTATGAATTCACCGTGATAGTTCGTAAAGAGGAAAGAGGTTAAAGCATCGATGTTTCCGTTGGCTGTCCGATGAACACGCGCCCTGTCAGTTCATAGATCGGTGCGCTGAGGATGGCATGTTGGGTGACGACGTGGACATCGCGAAAGTAGCGCTGTAACGGATTGTGTGCCCAAATCGAGCTGGTCCCTGCGGCGTGATACATAAGGTCGATCGCCTGAGCGGCCTGGGTTGTGGCCTGGGTTGCGGCTAACCGTAAAAGGGCGCGTTGTTCCAGGGTCGGGGTTTCCTGGGCCAGAAGGCTATTCCATACGTGCTGTACGGTGTCGAACAGAAACGCGCGCCCGGATCGTAAAAGGCCTTCTGCCTGCGCGACCTGCATTTGCACGACCTCGCGTTCCGCCATACGCTTGCGGGTGGTGGTAAGGCGTTTCTTTGGGGCCATTTCCCGTAAGGTGTTAATTGCACCTCGGGCAATGCCTAACGCGACACTGGCAACAGAAACAGCAAGTAAGCCAAACATCGGAAAACGATAGAGTGGACCATCATGAAACGGATGGTCAGAGACAAGCGAAGCGTGGTATCCATTAGGAACGAAAACATCATTGGCGACGATGTCGTGACTACCGCTGCCACGTAACCCAGAGACCAGCCACGTATCTATAATTTCTACGTCGGTCGCCGGAAAAATCATCATCGTTGAGATCGTTTCCCCATTCTTGCCTTTTCTCGGTGTATCGCCATCAAAAATGATGCAGGTGCCCATGAGCCACGAACAATGCTGGCACCCACTGTTGAACTGCCAGTGGCCAGTGACACGATAACCACCGTCAACAGCGACGGCCTTGCCAGTTGGGGACAGCGCGCCACCCGTAATGACCTGAGGATCGCTACCATAGATGGTCCATGCAACCTGAGGAGCCAAGTAGGCGCTGACCAAGCCACCAGTTGCACCGATCATGATGCTCCAACCAACAGAGCCGTCGACTTTAGCCATTTCTTCAAAAACCTGCAGCGCGGTGACAGCATCGGTTTCCAGTCCACCGAGAGCCTGTGGAATCAATAAACGAAACAGACCAGCATGGGCGAACGATTTGACTAACGCAGGAGGAAGGCGACGATCCGCCTCGATTTGTTCATAGACTAAGCGAATGCGCGGGGCGAAACTCTGTGCGGTTTCCAGTAGAGAAGTTGGAGAGAGAGGTTCAGCGGACAGGGAGAGGGAGATGTCTGCGGCGGGCATGATAAGCTCCTTTACGACAGCACTAACGGCACGAGGGTGCCATGACGGGCGACGAAGTCAAGCAAGTGGATGACCGGAATTTCCCCTACTGTCCCTTCTGTAGTATAAAAACGCCCGACAGGGAGAGAGTCAGGTAAGGAGTTCAGGCGTAAATGTCCCACAAAAGGACTGTCATTCCCTGCCTCAGGAACAAAACCGGGCAGTTACGCGAAAGGAGCAGGCGATGAAAGAGCAACAGACGTATCCCGAGTATATTGGTGTAAGCGATGTCACAACTCGTTCCTTTGACCTCATGCGAGTTGAAGGATACATGGACGGACAGGCTTCGATCCTCTTTGATGAACCAAAAGGCTTTGACATCGGCAATCCGCCGGAATTACAAGGCCAGAGTCGCGGCTGGACACCGGTGCATGCGCAACTCGCGGCGCTCTCAGCGTGTACGTCGATCACGATTGCTGTCGCGGCGCGAGATCTGCGGTTTGCCTACAAAGGACTACGCACCAAGATTCGTTCGTTAATCGACATTCGCGGCTTTATGGCTGACTTCGATCGCCAGCCTGAATACTGTCAGGTCAACTACGATCTCTATCTTGATACCGATCAACCAAAGGAACGGATTCAGGCCTTGGCTGAGGAAACCGACCGCCGCTGTCCGCAACTCGGGCTGTTCCGCCGGGCACGTATTCCGATGATCATCTCATGGTATCGTGAAGGGGCGAGTGCGCCTGAATTTGTCCAGCGCGTGTATATTCCTGAAGGGGGGAAGACCCCAGAGGAGATGCTGGTGGCTGCGACTCAAGCTACGACGTAAGATGACGTGAGCGGAAAGCCTACGCCCGAAACGCCAAACGGATGGGGCGCACCTCGATATCGACCCATACGCCACCTGTGACATATGGATCGCGTGCCAGCCATTGGTCGAGCGCGGCACGAGTGGGAAAATCCATGTAGAGGGTAGAGCCGATCATTTCGCCGTTGTCATCGAGGATGGCGCCGCCGTTAATAAAAGTGCCGGCCTTTTTCATGTCCTGCACGCCATCGAGATGTGCCTGGCGTACGCGCAATCGGCGCGCTTTGGCGTCTGGGTCTTTGCCGTCATAGGCGATGACTAAGAATTCCATTGTGTCGCTCCTCAACGAAGGGGGAAAACTATAATGGTTTGTATTTGGGTGCAACTGCTTTTTTAGGTCGCAGGATTCTCGTGTGCGTCGGGGCGGCCTGATGTGGCCGTCCCCAACCGGGCAAGCACATTAGGTTGCTCCTACACTCTGGGCAATCAATAGTGTTCGGCACAAAACTTGACCAGCGACAGGAGGCTGCCAATCCTCATAAGGGTAGGTTTTTTATCCAAGCCTCAATTGGCGCAGATTTCCCGTCGTTAGGAGCCGCGTGTTCGTCATGCCCGCGCAGACGGGCATCCAGGAGCTTCACCCCTGAACGATTGCGTATTCTCCCTGGATTCCCGCATTCGCGGGAATGACGTCTCGTCGTTTCTCAGCGTAAAAGCCTACCCCCAAAAGGAGGGTTAGGGTGAGGGTGATGCGCGACGCAGTCAGTCACACCCATGCTTTCTCCCCTCATCCTGTCCTTCTCCCCTGCGGGGAGAAGGGACCCTTCTTCATACAGGCAGAGCGAGAGCCGAACAGTATTGTTGGGCAACCACATCGGGTTGCTCCTATACCATGAGATTGGTTCACCGCGCTTCTCGTGTGACTGTGGCTGGTGTACGATGCCGCCATGCCATCACTGATGCTTGATCACTTCGGTCTTGATGTTGCTGACCTCGATCGTGCCGAGCGGTTTTACACTGAAATTCTTGGGCTGACGACGGTACAGCGTTTCGGTCACCATCAAGTGCTGTTACAGTGTGGATCGTTGAATCTTGCGCTGTTCGAGCGACATGATCTGCCGCCACGCATTACTGATCATATTGAGAACCCGCTGGGCAAAGGGCATCATGCGTTCAAACTCAGTCGTAGCGAGTGGCAAACGACCTGTTCGCAGTTTGCCGCGCGTGGAGTACCGACCTACGGCCCTATCGATTGGGGAGATCACGACTGCCTGTATTTCCTTGATCCAGATGGCAATCTGCTCGAAATCGTTTCCTATCGGTAAATGCCTATGCGTGCTCGTTATGTTGCTGCGATCGATCAAGGTACTACCAGCACCCGCTTTATGGTGTTCGATCACTCAGGACGAGTCATTACGAGTGCTCAGAAAGAGCATCGGCAAATCTATCCGCAACCAGGATGGGTTGAGCATGACCCGCGAGAAATCTGGCAATGTACGCTCGACGTCATTCATGCCGGGCTTGAGCGTGAAAAAGTTACCACAGAGGACATTGTCGCACTTGGCATAACCAATCAGCGGGAAACCACGGTGGTGTGGGATCGCAAGACTGGCGAACCCGTATGCAACGCCATTGTCTGGCAGGATACGCGTACACTCGATCTCTGCAAACGCTTGCACTCGCAAGGAGTGGAAACGTGGCTTCGCGCACGAGCCGGTTTACCGCTCGCGACCTATTTCTCGGGCCCGAAGTTGCGCTGGATGCTTGAGAATATCCCTGGAGTGCGAGCGAAGGCTGAGCGTGGAGACATTCTCTTCGGCACGATCGATACTTGGCTGATCTGGAATCTCACTGGCGGTGTTCGTGGTGGAATACATGTGACTGATGTCACCAATGCGAGCCGCACCATGCTGATGAACCTTGCCACGCTGGACTGGGACCCCGAAGCCTTAGACGTCTTTGGGGTGCCGCGGGCTATGCTGCCGGAGATCGTCTCCTCGAGTGAGACTTCTGGCCTCTGTGGTGCACCACTGCCGCAGATTCCCATTGCAGGAGTCCTTGGCGATCAACAAGCCGCACTCTTTGGCCAGGCGTGTTTCTCTCCTGGAGAAGTAAAGAGTACCTACGGTACTGGTTGCTTCATGTTGATGAACACTGGACAGGCGATCGTTCCGTCCTCCGCCGGGTTACTGACAACGGTGGCCTATCAACTGGGGCGGACGCCACCAGTGTATGCGTTGGAAGGCTCGATTGCGGTAGCAGGGGCACTGGTTCAATGGCTACGCGACAATCTGGGACTCATCCAGAACTCAAACGAGATTGAGACCCTTGCTCGAACCGTTACTGACAACGGAGGCGTGTACTTCGTCCCGGCTTTCGCCGGATTATTTGCACCCTATTGGAGAAGCGATGCGCGGGGCGTGATTGTCGGCTTAACCGGTTATGTCACAAAAGGACATCTGGCCCGCGCGGTGTTGGAAGCGACCGCCTGGCAGACGCGTGAGGTGCTAGATGCCATGAATGTTGATGCTGGTATTCTGCTGCACGCAATGAAGGTTGATGGTGGGATGGTGCACAATGAGTTACTTATGCAATTTCAGGCCGATATTCTTGGCGTACCAGTGATTCGACCCACCTGTGCGGAAACGACGGCACTAGGAGCAGCATATGCGGCGGGGCTCACCGTTGGTGTATGGCGTACCACCGATGAACTACGGGCGAATTGGGGGAAGGATAAAGAATGGGCTCCGAGTATGGAGCCGAGCGCGCGCGAGAAAAACTACCACCACTGGAAACGGGCAGTGACACGAACGTTTGACTGGATCGAGGATTGACGCTGCTCGTTCATCAATGAAAGGAGGGGAGAGTATGAAGAAGACGCTCGATGTGCTGAGGGAAGGCCCGCATCTCACTCGCCGTGAATTCGTGTTAACTTCGCTGGCGACCGGCTTCGCGTTAGCCGTCCAACCCGTATCAGCGCAAACGATGATTATGACAGATACGGGCGGGCTCGACGCTGGCGAGGTCAAGATTCCGGTATCTGACGGACAAATTCCCGGGTATCACGCAATGCCAGCGAAGGGTGGTCCGTTTCCTGTCGTATTGGTCGTACAAGAAATCTTCGGCGTACACGAACATATCAAAGATATTTGCCGTCGTTTTGCCAAGCTCGGCTATTGTGCAATTGCTCCCGAAATGTACGCTCGACAGGGCGATGTGTCACAAATCTCAGATATCAACGAGATCATTGGTAAAGTCGTGTCGAAAGTGCCGGATAGCCAAGTGATGGCTGACCTCGACGCGACCGCGACCTGGGCGGAGAAATCTGGCAAGGGCGATGTTAATAAGCTAGGGATCACTGGCTTCTGTTGGGGTGGGCGTGTTGTCTGGTTGTACGCCGCGCATAGCCCACGATTGAAAGCGGGAGTTGCGTGGTACGGTCGACTGGTCGGACCCATGAACGACTTGACCCCTAAGCAGCCAGTTGATCTGGCGGCGCAATTGAAAGCTCCGGTCTTGGGGCTCTACGGTGGTGCGGACAGCGGTATTCCCAACGAGACCGTCGAGCAGATGAAGAAGGCCTTGCACGCGGCGAAAAGCCCGTCGCACATCGAGCTTTATCCCGAAACCCCGCACGGGTTTCACGCGGACTACCGCCCGAGTTATCGTCAAGAACCAGCGCGAGATGGGTGGAAGCGGCTGCAGGAGTGGTTCAAGAAGAATGGGGTGGTGTGAGGGGTAGAAGCGGAGAAGGAAGATCCGGAAGTTAGGAAATGGCAGTCATTGCGAGGAGCGGTACGCGACGAAGCAATCTCTGCAGGGAACAAAGATTGCTTCGCTGCGCTCGCAATGACATTCGTGTTGCAATTCTTGCTCTTGCTCTCCGATGACAGCTTAGCGTTTCGCACCAGCCTGCGCACGTTCGAGCGCTTCGACGCGCGCAGCCAAAGCCGCCAGTGCGTCCTGCTGGGCTTTGTTTGCCTGGCGTAACACGACAATGGTCTCGGTTTGGGTAGTAATCGTCTTTCCCTGATTTTGAATCGTGTCTTCTTGCTGGATGGTGTACAGCGTCAGTTCTTCAACTTTCTGCAACAGTGTCATCTGCATCTCACTGAGATTGATGCCATTGGCTTTGATATCGCGAGCCGAGGGGACAGAGGGCAGATGTTTCTCTTTTTCGATGTACATTGCTAACTGTTTGAGGGGAAGGAGTTTGTAGTCTGGTTCAAAAACATAGTCCGGGACATTGAGCTGAACACCGTTAGAGAAAAAGTTCCCTTCGGCAAGGATATTGCCCTGCACATGGAGTTTCTGTGTTGGGGTACCACCAGCAGAGACTCCCACCACCGCACCAAACTGGCCAATCCCGACATTGCCGTTACCAGCAACGATCATGGCTTGGGTATTATTCACTGCAAAACGGAGCGAGGGGTTAGGAAGGGCTGCGGAAGCATCAGGGCGTACGTTGAAGAACCCAGAACTGCGGCCAAAGCTCGAGCCGGAGTAACCGAAGTTAAACGCAGGACCCGCATTGGGGTTTGGGCCAATACCAGAGAACACGTCTGCCGTCACTGGACCGAAAATATGAATACTGGTGCCGTTACCGATAGGGGTTCCGGTACCAAATCCAACCGCTTGTGGACCAATGTATAGTGAGTTGCTCGGCGAACCTTTCTCAATACCAAAAGGGAGCGTAACGGCGGTCATATCAAATACTGAGAAGGTATCAATTGGGGGAGTACGTCCAATGTTACCGGCCAACCCCCACTGGGTTTTGGTTGGAGCTGGCGCGTCTTCAAGTTTGATCAGTGGCGCAGCATCCTTAATCTTAAAGTTGACGCCGGGAAAGAAACTCTCTCCGGTGACGCAACCCGCGCTGCCTGCGCAGAGTGGCCCCTGGATGATCAGCGGGGAACTACCAGGAAGAATGGTTTCTGTATCTGGGGCTGTTACTGGACCGAGACGGCTTGTCGCATATGCCACGGGGATTGTTCCAACACCTACGAACACTGCAGCGAGTGCAACATACTGCAGGAATGAAAAGGGACGACAACGGAAACGACGCGTAATTCCTCCTGAGCAAAATAAAAGCAAAAGTCGCGCATCGCTACTTTTGCTTTATTTGTCTATCATTGCGTGCTGAGACAATGGAAACAAGGGGGAGGTATGCTGTGTTTTGTTAGCTTTCACCGCTGTGGCATGCTATTCTCGCCCTTTGCTCGCCTGCTTCTGCCTTGACAGAGGAGACAGAGGAACATACAAACGGGCGCAACAACGTACAGGTTTCTTGTGATTACAAAAGGGATCATTCTTGCCGGTGGGTCTGGCACACGTTTGTATCCGCTCACTCACGTTGTGAGTAAGCAACTCATGCCAGTGTACGACAAACCGCTCATCTATTACCCGCTGTGCACGCTCATGGAGGCCGGGATTACTCAAATCCTGGTCATTACGACACCGCAGGACAGTGCGGTTTTTCGCTCGCTACTGAAAGATGGAACGCAATGGGGAGTCCGCATTCAATACGCTGTCCAACCGAGTCCTGATGGCCTGGCGCAAGCATTCATTATCGGACGCGAATTTGTTGCTGATGACGGATGCGCACTCATACTGGGTGACAACATCTTTTATGGACAAGGACTCTCGGAGCGATTACGTCGTGCAGCAGCCTGCGAGCGTGGCGCTACGGTATTTGGCTATTGGGTGCACGACCCTGAACGCTATGGGGTAGCGGAATTCGATGCGCACGGCAACGTGCTGAGCATCGAAGAGAAGCCCGCCCACCCGCGATCGAATTATGCGGTGACAGGGCTCTATTTTTACGATAATCAGGTAGTGGATATTGCTGCACGATTGAAACCGTCAGCGCGGGGGGAGTTGGAAATTACCGACGTGAACAAACAGTACCTGAAGCAACGGGAGCTCCGTGTCGAACGTCTTGGCCGTGGCGTCGCGTGGTTAGACACCGGAACACCAACGTCACTCCTGCAAGCCGCGAACTTCATTGAGACGATTGAACAGCGCCAAGGGCTGAAGATCGCCTGTCCCGAAGAGTTTGCTTATAGCCTCGGACTTATTGGTGATACGCAATTGGAAGCGTTAGCCTTGCCGCTGCAGAAAAGCGGTTATGGGCAGTATTTGCTCGATCTCCTGCGTACCGGGCGGCCGCATGAACGTGAGTAAGACCCCGCTGCCTGGTGTGTTACTGATTGAGCCACGAGTGTTTTCCGATGCACGTGGCTTCTTTCTGGAAACGTGGCAACAAACCCGCTATCGCGAAGCTGGGCTTCCATTGCAGTTTGTTCAGGATAATCTTTCCTCTTCAAGTCATGGGACCTTACGTGGGCTCCACTTTCAGTATCCGCGTGCACAAGGCAAGTTAATTTATGTTGTGCACGGTACAATCTTCGATGTTGCCGTGGATATTCGTGTGGGGTCACCGACGTTTGGTCAATCGTATGACGTTGAATTATCGAGTGCGAATAATCGCCAACTCTACATCCCCGAAGGGTTCGCGCATGGATTTTGTGTAGTGAGCGAGCAGGCCATTGTGATGTATAAGTGTACAGATTTCTATGTGCCTACCGACGAAGGTGGGGTACTCTGGAGTGATCCTGATCTCGCGATTCCGTGGCCAGTCCGGGCGCCAACGCTCTCGGATAAGGACCAGCGCTATCCGCTGCTGCGGGACATTCCTGTCGACCGCTTACCTCGCTACGTCAAGGGAAGGAACTAATGGCGGTTACGGTTCACCCGTCGATGTTACAGAGTGAGCCATCTTCTCATCGTCCTCCAGAGATACCCCTGAGCGTCCGCCGTTCCCGCGGAGAAGAGCGAGGTATCGGTCTTCATCCTTTTGCGCCGTTTGTCATCGTGCGGCGCTATCGTGAGTTGCTCTGGCAGATGATCAAGCGTGAGGTGATTGGCCGCTATCGTGGGTCGATCCTCGGAGTGTTGTGGTCATTTCTCACCCCGCTCGTGATGCTGGCTATCTACTCTTTCGTCTTCGGCTTGGTGATGCAGGTACGCTGGCGAGCCGCATCGCAGAGTCAAATCGAGTCATCGTTGATTCTGTTTGCCGGATTGGTTGTCTATGGCGTGTTTGCCGAGTGCGTTACGCGAGCACCAGGCTTGATCGTGAGTAACACGAATTATGTGAAGAAGGTGATTTTTCCCTTGGAGATTCTCCCGTGGGTCAGCATGGGCGCAGCGTTGTTTCATCTGCTGATGAGTCTTTTGGTGATCTTTCTTTTCACTATTGGTGTGTATGGCGCGATTCCCTGGACGATTGTGACGCTACCGATAGTGCTGTTCCCCTTTATGTTGTTCATTGTCGGGTTGTGTTGGTTTCTGGCGTCGTTAGGGGTGTTCCTCCGTGATATTCATCAAACGGTTGGACTCTTGACCAATGCGTTGTTGTTTCTCAGCCCGGTACTGTATCCGATCTCCTCTGTTCCCGTGTCACTGCAAGGATTGCTGTTCCTCAATCCGCTGACGTTTATCGTCGAACAAGTGCGAGGGGCTTTGTTATGGGGTGACCTGCCGCGCTGGTCGGGAGTGGTGTGGTATAGCGTGGGGGGGTGCTGGTTGCGTGGCTTGGGCTGTGGTGGTTTCAGAAGACGCGTCGGGGGTTTGCGGATGTCCTCTGAAGTCATGATTGCTGCCTCGGGCCTGAGCAAGCGATATCCGATTTACCGTCAGCCGCAAGATCGACTGAAGCAAAGTTTGTTTGGTCGCTGGCGACAATATCACCGTGAGTTCTGGGCTTTGAAAGGTGTGTCGTTTTCGATCCGCGCCGGAGAAGTCGTCGGCATTATTGGCCGTAACGGTTCCGGGAAGAGTACCTTGTTGCAGCTTATTGCTGGAACCTTGGCACCTACGACTGGTGAACTCGTGGTCAATGGCCAGGTGGCAGCGCTGCTCGAATTGGGGAGTGGTTTCAACCCGGAGTTCACTGGCCGGGAAAACATTTTCATGAATGGGGCAATTCTAGGGCTGAGCCAACGGGAGGTCGAGTGCTATTTTCAGGACATTGTTGCGTTTGCTGATATTGGCGAGTTTCTTGAGCAGCCGGTAAAAACCTATTCGAGTGGTATGGCCGTGCGGCTCGCCTTTGCGGTGCAAGCGTTCGTGCCGAAAGAGATTCTCATCGTTGACGAAGCGCTTGCCGTCGGCGATGAGCTCTTTCAGCGGAAGTGTTTCGCCAAGATTGAAGAATTCAAACGCCAGGGGGGGGACGATCCTTTTTGTTTCTCATGCGAGTGCGTCAGTGACACAACTGTGTGATCGGGCATTTCTGCTCCACGCAGGAGAGTTAGTGCTGGTGGGACCAAGTAAACACGTTGTGAATATGTATCATAAATTTTTATATGCGCCCGCTGAGCGTCAAGCGGTGCTCCTGGCGGAAATGCGACAGGAGAGTGATCAGGGGTGGGGAGACCAAACTGATCAAGCGCGAGAGCTCGGGCACAACGGTGGAGGAGACACGCCGTCTCTCGGAGGTCCACGGTCGCAACCTCTGAAGCGGAACAGTCAACCTAAAGCATTTTATGATCCGTCATTACAGTCTGTGAGTACCGTACACTACGAATCGCGCGGTGCGCGCATCGGCGCGGCGGCAATTATGACCGAGGAAGAAGAGCGGGTGAACGTGCTCGTGCCTCGTGAGTTCTATGTGTGGCGCTATCAAGTGCACTTTGACCGCGATTGTTTTCAGGTGCGCTGCGGCATGTTGATTAAAACACTGACTGGCATTGAGCTCGGCGGAGCAACGACGGCCCAGGAATTTCAAGGGATTCCCCATGTCAAAGCCGGAACAACGTTGATCGTAGAGTTTACCTTCATGGCGAATCTCAACGCTGGCACGTATTTCCTCAATGCTGGAGTGTTAGGGACCGTGGATCACGGAGAAGTGTATTTGGACCGTAAGGTCGAACTTGGAGTGTGTAAGGTGCTGCCAGAGGAAACGGCTTTGACCACGGCACTGGTTGACTTCCATGTCACCCCGCATGTGCACGTGCAGAGTGAGGCAGTCAGTAACCGTTCAACGACAGAGTAGGCCAACAGGGACGATCGGATGGGGCAAGCTCAACAACATGCTATTTGTGTGCTCGGTATGCATCGTAGTGGGACTTCTGCGATTGCACGCGCGTTAAATCTTCTGGGTGCGTATATTGGTCCGCCAGAAAAGCTGCTGCCTCCTCGGGATGACAATCCGGAAGGGTTCTGGGAGCATGGGTCGATTCTCGACTTCAATGTGCGTTTGTTACGTACCTTGAAACATGAATGGTACAACATTCTGCCCCTTCCTGAAGGGTGGTGGGAACGATCCGACGTGGCCCCGTATAGAGAAGAGCTGCCGGAGTTACTTCACAGGGAGTTTGGTAAGCAACGGTTGTGGATGTGGAAAGATCCGCGTACCTGTCTCTTTCTCCCCTTATGGGCGGAAGCCCTTCGGCGACTCAATGTCGAGCCGTACTATGTGCTATGTTTGCGTCATCCACTGGACGTTGCCGCGTCGCTCCAGCGGCGCGATAGCTTTCCTCAAGAGCGGTCGCTCGCCCTCTGGCAGCTTTATAATCTGTCGTCCTTGTACTGGACGCAGACCTTGCGTCGCCGGGTGGTGAGTTACGATCGGCTGCTTGACAATTGGCAACCGTGCCTGCGCAGTCTGGTCAAAGCGTTTGATCTGGAATGGCCCTCGACTATAGCGTCACAACGAGCGGCGTTGCATCAATTCCTGCAACCCAAGCTGCGTCATGGTCGTTCAGATCTCGACGCATTAGCGAGCGCAGGTGACATCGGCGCAGCGGTATCTCGTACCTATCGCCTGTGTCTTGATGCGGAGCGTGCGCCGAAAATTCTTCAGTCAAAGGATTTTGTTCAACAGATTGATCGTGCGTATGGGGACTATTGTCGTTACGCGAACGTGTTTACACGCGTCGATGATGGGGCGGTCTTGTCCTATACGAGGCATCCTGCCTTGGAAGTCTTTTGGCTGGTGAATGGAGAGTTTTCTCAGGAGGCATCGGCGTCGGTCGATGTGGTCGTCGATGCGCAAGAGCACAGCTATGAGTGTCAGTTCCCATTTCTTCAAGGCGAGATGCTCAGGCTTGATGTGGTGAACTTTCCGGCAGCTGTCGCTATTCGTTCCATAGAACTGTCAGTGAACTCACCCGGCTCGGAGGCCAGTACAACGGTGTGCTCATGGACTGCGGAAAATGGTTTTCCCGATATTATCGTTGGCCCTGATATGACGATTCTCCGCGACCGTGCCGAAGGGTTGCTCTGTGTCTCTTCGAGCGGTGACCCGCAGCTGCTCCTGCACAACATTCCGAAGCTCGATGGTGAAGAACGGCAGACAGTGGCAGTGCTTCGTGTGGTCATGACGATCAGACAAATGATCACCCGACCCCTCGCAGAGGCGTTGGTCAACTGGCGGGATCAGCAACAGCAGGCGGTGGCAGCGACTGCGCAAGCCGCTTTGGAGATGAAAGACCATCAGTTGGAGATGAAAGATCAGCATATTGGGAACGTCGAGCGAGCGTTACAAGAGCAGCGTGCAACAGTGGCGGAGCTCCAACAACTGACGAATGACTTGAAAATACAAAACGGTGAGCACGAGCAAGAGATCGAGCAGTTACACCAGCAGACAAAAACCCTCGCGCGGCAATATCAAGAGGAAGCGCGACTCCGCAGTATCATGGAGCAGTCACCGTCGTGGCGTATGACCGCGCCATTCAGAACCGTGCGGGAGTGGGTGAAATGGGCATGGCGGTTAGTGCGCTGGCGAGAACCGCACTTGGTCGACCTTGCGCCTCTCCGCGACGTCACTGTGGAAAATCGAAACTTTCGCAGTACAGGAGCTGATCCACAGTTTCTCATGCGCTCGTCTCACGGACGCATGCCGACCGGATGGACGTTGCTGTCCTATGTGACGACCTATACCGATCGTCGGCTCACGCCATACCTGTATGTCGATAGTGGTAACGGCTTTATTGAAGAACAGAAAATTCTTCTGCGCCGCCCCGTTAAGGTGGTTGTAACGGCTATAACAGACAGTGAAAGTGGAGAAGCGAACGCTTCTGCTTCTCGCGCAACGGAAATTCGTGCCTCTTTTCTTATTGAACTTCCAGATGTTGTCAATGCATTGCGGTTTGATCCACTATCAACGACAGGTCCCTTCGTGCTGAAGAATGTGACGCTACGAGAAGTGGGCTGGTTTCAGGTAATCGCTATGCTCCTGTGGCGGCATGGACGGCCAGTGTGGTTTCACCCTCAGCAAATGCTGGGCATGATCCGCCAGAGTCGCAACGTGGTACAAGTTGAAGGCCAAGAGACGTTGTGGCGGCGATTCTTTCTCCAAGAATCTGGCCATGTTGCTGGCTACCAGGAGTGGGTAGAAGCGTATGACACTTTGATAGAGGACGATCTCGGTGCCATGCGCCAACGTAGTGAACGCCTGCCTCGGACGCCGCTCATCAGTATACTCATGCCGGTCTATAACACGCCGGAAACGTGGCTCCGTTTAGCGATCGAATCGGTGCGTCGGCAAACCTATCCGCATTGGGAACTCTGTATTGCCGATGATGCGTCGCCCGACATCCACGTCAGAGCCATCCTCGAAGAATATCGCACCAAAGACCCACGCATCAAAGTGCTCTATCGTGAAACCAATGGGCATATCTCAGCATCGTCGAATAGTGCGCTGACACTTGCGACTGGCGAAGTGGTTGCGTTGCTGGATCACGACGATGAGCTACCACCGCACGCCTTGTATATGGTTGCCGTAGAACTGAACGCGCACCCAGATGCCGCGATTATCTACAGTGATGAAGATAAGATTGACGAAACCGGTCGACGGTATGGCCCCTATTTCAAACCCGACTGGAATCCGGCTCTGTTTTTGACGCAGAACTGTATTAACCACCTCGGTGTCTATCGCACAAGTCTGATGCGCGAAGTCGGCGGGTTCCGCGAAGGCTACGAGGGCAGTCAAGATTGGGATCTCGCGTTACGGATTGCCGAGCGAGTTTCTGGGGATCAGATTCGCCATATTCCCCATGTGTTATACCACTGGCGCGCGATTTCGGGCTCGACAGCCTTGGCGATCGATCAAAAGAACTATGCCAGTGATGCGCAACTCCGCTTGTTGCAATCGCATTTCGAACGCATGAAAGTGGCAGCCAAAATTCTTCCTGGTGTCGGATCGCATTGGCGGATTAAATATTCGGTGCCGACCCCAGCACCGCTGGTCTCAATGATCATTCCCACGCGTGATCGCTGTGATCTGCTGCAGCAGTTTTTTGACAGCCTCAGGAAAAAAACTACCTACCCTCGCTATGAGATTATTGTTGTCGATAACGAATCGACTGACCCACAGACGCTTGCCTATCTGCAGCAATTGGTCGAGGAGAAAAAATTCGCGTCATTCGTTATGCTGCGCCCTTCAACTATTCTGCAATTAACAACCTCTCTGTCACACATGCAAACGGAGAAGTGCTTGCCTTCCTCAATAATGACTTGGAGGTGATCTCTCCAGATTGGCTTGAGGAAATGGTCAGCCATGCGATGCGACCTGAAATCGGTGCGGTTGGGGCAATGCTGTATTATCCTGACAACACCATTCAGCATGCCGGCGTCCTCTTGGGATTGCGTGGGGTCGCAGGACATGCGTACGATCACAAGCCGCGTGGGTATTCTGGGCAAATGGGACGCGCACTGCTCACCCAGAACCTTTCTGCGGTGACCGCTGCGTGTCTAGTTATTCAGCGTAAGATTTTCGATCTTGCTGGTGGCTTTGATGAGAATCTATCCATTGCATTTAACGACGTAGATCTCTGTCTTCGTGTTCGTCAAGCGGGATTTCGTAACCTCTGGACTCCGTATGCAGAGCTGTATCACCATGAATCAGCGACGCGTGGGCAGGATGATACCATCGAGAAACAACAACGGTTTCGCCAAGAGATAGACTATATGCTCAAAAGGTGGGGAGAGGTGTTGCCACGTGATCCCGCACTGAATCTGAATTTAACGCTTGAGCGCGCTGATTTTACGCTTGCGTTTCCTCCGCGTGTGACGAAGCCGTGGCAGTTTTGAAAGTAGCCATGATGAGCGAAATAATATCCAAGATTCATGACCCTTTCCTGAAAAACTCGCCAACAACAGCCTCCGATCGCAATACCGATACCGCTCTTCCGTTACCGTATTCTTCTATCGCGATCTTCTGCCTCGGTTTTCTTATCCTCCTTTGCTGGTATTGGCGGATGGATTTCTATTATTATTTCCTTGATGACGCAGTGATGCTGAATAACTTTCGTCACAATGGTTGGGGAGAGGTATGGAAGGCACAAAACGAACATTTCATGCCATTGTATAAATTTGTGCTGTACTCCTACGCCAAACTCTTTGGCAACAATGGATACTGGCTTCATGTTGTTACG
This sequence comes from Deltaproteobacteria bacterium, assembly GCA_016874775.1. NCBI lineage: Bacteria > Pseudomonadati > Myxococcota > Myxococcia > Deltaproteobacteria bacterium. Next base: position 41,074 of record VGTJ01000009.1, on the reverse strand, counting down.
GTCCTTGCCCACGGTGTCGTCGTCTTTATCGCAGCGTATCTTGCCTATGTAATCTCACGAAGTTGGTTTTTGGCCGCCTTTGCCCTTGTTCTCTATGGACTCAACCCACTCATCTGGGAAACGCTCTATTCGCAGGGTGGCTTTGGTGCGGCGCTAGTGCTTATGGGATGGCTCGGGTCAGTGTTGTGCCTCTTTCTCTGGTTTCAATATCGCTTGCGCTACCTCTTGATTCTTTCACTGGCGTTGCTTGTCTTTCAGTCTTACACCGGAGGTAATTCGCTCTTTTATCCGTCTTTGTATCTGTTGCTCATATTTATGTCGCAGGAAGTTGTGTCGCGAAAAGTCCTGGGATTTGTCGTTGCCCTCCAGTGCTTTAATCTGCTCTTCTTCTTCCTGTTTATATGGGATAATGCCGCACAGTATCAGCAGCAGGGGTTTAGCTTGCAGACGTTCTGGGCGATGTTCAGCTATTTTCTTTTCGCCAGCTATACCAATATAGGCCGGACAATACTGGTGTGGATCCTTGATCCAGCTCCCACTGTTCCGATGATTATTGGGCCACTGATAGCCGTAGCTGGAATATTAGTAGCACTCTCTATTTTCACGGTTATCCGATCAGCACGATATCGACATCTGGTTATTTTTGGTTGGGTACAGTATTTATTATTTACCGCATTGATTGCTATCGCTCGACATTCATTTCTTCCCCAGCAGAGCCTGTCTTCTCGCTATATCTACCATATACTCCCAGGTGTGTTGTTTGTTGTCTGTGGCCTCTATTTATTCTTGGTCGAACGGTTTCCTCGGGGACGAGCGGCTTTTCCTCTGGCCCTCGTTCTTCCGTGGGTGTTGTTTTGGCGTCAAGCCAACGGGGACCTGGAGAGCAAGAAGGCGTGGACCGAAAGAATTCATGCAGGGCACTACCAAGTCACCCGTTATGGTGTGGAGAGACCGCAGCTCACGTTGACCCTCACGCCTCTGCCTGGCGGTGTGATGGAGTGGGGAGAGATGCGCGACCTTTACCTGTGGCTTGATAGGAACGCAGTTTTTCGCACGTCTCAGCAGCGTCAAGAGCTTGCTCCTCATTTGCAGCTTACACCCGAAGGGTTTCTACCCTATATTGTCCGTTAGGTTAGTCTCCACACGCCGACAATGGTTTTTCCCAGAGCATAGCCGAACACCGCATCGAGGTATGAAGAGACTGGAACCATACAGCGGTCCCACAGGGCAATCTGTGCAGCTGTTGGCATGCTGCTCTTCAAGAGGAGTCGATTTCCGAGTGAAGCTAAAAGTCCGACGCTATCAAGATACTGTACGGTTTCACTGTGTAGCGATGGAGGGATAAGTGCTCCGAGACTCTTCTTGTTGTAGCGTCGATAGTGCCCGATATGCGCATCGAAAGGGGTGAAAAGAAACGGATGCGCAGGGGAGAGGACAATAAGCCTCCCTTCTGCGGCGAGATGGCTTGTGGCGCTGAGGATTTCCCTTTTATCGTTTTCGATGTGCTCAAGGACATCGATGTACAGGATGGTGTCGAAGGTATCGTTTTGCCCCAGGGAGTCGAGAGTTCCACAGTGAATGCGGACCCGCTCTCGTGCAGCATGTTGAGAGAGGGTAGCTGCAATCTGCGCAGCCAGTACCGCATCGGGTTCTAGGCTCAACCAGTGAGTTCCCAATTCAGCGAGGTATTGGGTCGTTCCGCCAATGCCTGCGCCCACTTCGAGCACTCGTCCATGAATGTACGGGGAAAGTTTCGCGCGCACATATCTTTTCCAATGATGGGCCTCCTGGAAAAGAGAGAGTTCATTTCCCCCATAAGAATAACTCTCACTTGGATGTATTGATTCATCCCGCATATTCAGTGTGTATCAATCCGTTCTGTTCGTTCGATGAAATACAGATAATCACGAACTGGGAGGAATCCGATGGTGTTTCTTCCATGCAGGACGATGAAGACAAACACGAACACAAGAAGGAGTGCTTGGAGCAGCACGATAAGCAGGAATCCTGTTGCTGTGGTTGCCCAGCCCGGAATCGCCAGTGTTGTCGTCAGTCTCATCGCCGAAACTGCGAACAGGCCTAGCGCTGCGGTAACTGCGAACAGCGTACTAGCAATAAGGAGGCGCAGTCCAACGATATCGGAAAAAACCGAGATTGCACTCAGACCGTGGGCAACTAAGGCGATGAAGTTCATGTGAGATGAACCAGTAAAGCGATATCCTCGATCAATCGGCACTTGTTCGATGCGCAGACGGGATTTGAAGACTGCTGCGGCAAAGTGGTTCCATAACTCAGGGACGACAGCGAGGCACGAGAGGTGCGATCGAGGGAGAATGCTAAAGTTCCCAACTCGCACATCGGTACCGATGAAGAGTCTGTGAGAGGTGCGAAAAAGGAAATAAAACAACTTGAAGATAAGATTTTCCGTTCGCCGTGCGCGTTGAGCGAAAATTGCAGTGTTCCGCCCTGCGAGGTTGAAACGATCAACCAGAATTCGGGTTCCTTCCGGAGTATCTTCTCCGTCCCCGTCCATGACAATAACCGCAGTGATGTCAGTTTGCGGCAGCAGGTGCATGAGCCCGATAGCAATAGCTCGTTGATGGCCAAGGTTACGACGTAAACGGAGGATTTCGACGGAGGTGGTTGGAGAAGCAACTGAGAGCGTGTGAGGTGGAGGGAGTTTACTCTCATCGTCGATCAGCACGAATCGTAGCGTTTTGGCGCGAGTGCTGAGTGTGTGCTCAATGGCGCCGACGAGTTGCACTGCCGATTCCCAGTCGTTGTAGATCGGCATGAGAATGGCGAGCACGTCCAACGGTGTCGTTTGCGTGTCTAGCGCCACGAATGATTCCCCTCTGGCTCCCGGTTCTGCGTAACGAACAGTGACAACATGAAAAAATCAACCCTCATCATTGGCGGTCTTGTGCTGTACGAATCTCCCCCGTGTCTGGGGCGACAAGAGAAACGTTTGCCGTTTTGCATAGTGTTCCTGTGTTAGTGTCGAATGTCCAGGCTGTTAATTTGATGGGGTTTCCTGTCGCGGGGGGCAACGCAAACGTATGTTCCCATCCCGCGTATAGATAGCGAGGCTGCCTCAGCGTGTGGACGACATCCGGTCGCAGGGTACGGGTCTCTATGACGTCAAGAATGGTCAACGATCCATTTCCGTCCTCATACGCGAGTACGATACCATCTGCAGCTTTTTGCTGCTGTGGAGCAATTCCCCATCCTTTTGCCAGGTAGGTGTGAGGTCCAGTCTGTTCTACCGTTTCAAACGTTCCACACCCCTGAGTTGGCTTGCCATTCGTTGCTGCTGGCCGACCTATAGTGAGACTTTTTCGTAGCGGCGGCGACAACAACCCATTGCGGTTTAGGGCGCCTGTATACTGTTTCAATGCAGCAATGTCAGGAAAGCTGGTTTGGAGCAGGGCTGTCTTCGGGAGAACCTCCACGAAGTGTAAAAAAACTTACCTTGCACGCGATGTCGCCAATCTCTCTCTGCAAGGGTTTTCCAGTGGTTGATTGATATGAGGTGCAGAATGAGAAGAAGCACCCCAAGGACTGTCGGACAGTAATGCAGCCACGGGGCTAGGGGGGACGATTGCTTGCGACGTAGCGTGTGTAACGTGATTGGTACCAGATAAATCAGCGCAACAATAAAGGGGAGTGAGAACGTGCTGTAGCGATATGACAACGCCATCCCCACGCCAAAGCCGAGGCGACCGAGCATTGATATGGCGTCACTACCTAGTGCGTAGCTTCCAAGAGCGAGCCACCCCACAGTCTGATATCTCACCTGCGGATCATCGCGGTACCTCCAGGCAACACTACACGCGACAACAAACAGCGCTGTGAGGCATGTCCCAAGAGCAACGGCGAGATAGAAAGATTGACGATCGAGATTGTTGGTGATGACCGGCGCACCGAGGAAGGCAAGAATATACAAAATGGCGGACAAGGGATCGGCCAACGCTGCAGTAAAACTCGGGTGATGTGAGGGTTTATGATAGTTGTAAAAGTAGAGTCCGATACTGACAAAGCCGCTGATCAGCCACAACAGAACGCCACATTTTCTGTTCTGTCGGTCGGCCTCTGTCTGGACCAGGAGCACAGGGAGCGCCACGAGCCAGCACAGCATGCCGTTCGCGTAGGAGAATGTACTGACGATCGCGAGGAGTATACCCCCGATGAATTTCGCCATTACGGAACATGATGAATACGCCAAGGTGCAAATTGACGAGAGGCAGGCTGCCGGGACAAAAACGATCAATTGCACACCCCAGAGCCAGTTTTCTTCTTGCGCGATGCTGAAGATTGTCACACTGGCAAGAAAAAGGAGAATAATCTCAGCGCTGGGGCTGCCGTGTAGCGTGTGCCTGCCTAGCCGGTACACGTTGTACGTCGTGAGACAGGCAAGCGCAAATGACGCCCACATCTCATAGCGAGCATCATAGTTTGTGAGATAGGCGAGGACAATAAAAAAAATGCGCGGAAAGACGAGGCGAGTTTCGTTTTGATGGAACGTGAGATCTGATAACGAGAGGGTTCCGTCAAAGGCTTTCGCGATAACGTCGGCGACCCCCCATTGGTCCATATACGGCACGTTGACTGCATAGGTACACAATAGATGAGCAATGAGAGCCGCTGGAGGCAGGGTAACGAGAAGCGCTTTGACAGAACCTGGCCAGTTGCTCCAGTCGAGTAACTGACGGTTATAGGTAAGAAACTTCAACGCACTGTCCTCATGCTGCGTGACGGTCGAGTACTGCTTCGCCAGTGCTTGCCCTTCGGAAAGAAGAGATGCGCTCCGCATTGGCGAGGGCAAGAAAAAAGGCCAGGAGTGAGTCCTGGCCTTTTTCTACAGAACAATAGCTCGTCGTTACTCTGGGTTTACCCCTGGAGGGAACGAGAAGAAGTTCGCGTATTGCCGATGGGCAGGGAAGATCGCATCCCAACGTAACTGTGCACTCTGGCTATTCGCCAGCTGTAAGGAGTAGGCCACCGCTTGGATGGGACGATCGGTTGGTGGGAATTGGCTGGTGAGGAAAGGAATGCGGAACCAGCCCCCTGGAGCACCGGGAAGAACGATGCCACCAACGTTGACAAAATTGACCTCATCCGGGAAATTCTGCGTAATCGAGAAGACGTTCTCGTCTTCATCGTATACCGACAGGTTTAACGGCGCCGTGGTTACGCGATCCTTCCAGAGCCAGACTTCGGTTCGTGCCTGCAGCACACTCGTCGTGAGGTAACGAAGAATGAGTTTGAGGCCTGGGGTATCATTCGTGCGGGTCTGGGCGATATCGCCATTGGGCCCGTCGATTCGCTCGAGCGCATCATAGATACACGGAGTTCCGATGTTCTCGATACACCGATTCAAGTAGAAGCCAAACGTGCTGTTGGGAAAGCGAGGAGCGGGTTGACCTTTCGTCGGGACCGTATGCTCAATGCTCACTGCATTAAATCCGGTCGAGGACCCTGCGGGCAGATCGACAATATATTAGTGACCAATAAGGATATTGCAGTCAGCCAGTGGATATCCGAGTTGGCCTGGGAACAGAGATGTATTGGCAGACGTAGTATCGGCAGTCACATACCTTGCCAGGATCGCCTGTCCAGCAACGGTTGTGGTCAGTAACGTTGCTGCCTGTGGGGGAGCTTTGACCGTACCATTGAGGCTCGTGCAACCAATCGACCCAACCAGAAGATCATATAAGCTGCAGGAGAAGACGTCATGTTGGGACAGGAGTGCAGTAAAGTCAAAAACGTGCTGGGAACGAACGTCCCAGACGGTGACGTGAACGTGCACCGCATGGTTGGCAACGTTAGAGACCACTATCAACGTGTCTTGTGCGCTCCCACCGGTCCGTGCTGGGTTTACCTTAAAGAACGGAAACAATAATGTTGCTCCAGGAACATCGTCAGGAATGCCGACCACCGCTTGTGCCGTGCTGCTCACCCCGCTCAGCATAGCTACTGCTACCAGGACGGCGAGTCCTTTCCACAATCGTTTCATACTCTCCTCTCCTTATCGCGGATGTTGGCAAATTTGTGGGTTTCCGCGTCTTTTGCCTCCCGAGATGTCGCAGGTGTATTCAGGCTCCCCGCTAGGGGGCCAAATTAACACGACACTCTGTGAAGAATCAAGATGCGAGTGCCTGAGGTGACCTATGGTTGATGCTACTGCCTGGGCACGCTACGGTCTGAGAGGTACAGGGATGCTTCGTTGATTGAACGAGACGTCAGTTCGGGCTGCAATCAGGAGGATCGTGTCATGACCGTATCGACAGTGAAAAGTGGACTGCTTACGCTGAGTTGCCTCTTCGTCCTGAGCCTCACGAGTTGCACTCAGGAGTCGCAAAACCAACTTGGTCGTTCGATTCAGAATTGGACGGGAACCGATGGCGTGCTCGATGTGTTCGCCGGAGAGAAGATTGCCATGCGCATCATTAAGATCGATAAACTGACCACCGCGCACGGCACGACTGACAACATGCCGCGTGCCTATCGCTTCGGTTATGGTTACGTCGATGAAAATTTTAACTTCCGTGTCGATAACGGTGAGAAGAAAATCTACTTCGAAATTAGTGATTATTCGACCAATTATATTTTTTACGAAAACTACAAAGATTAATCTCAGGATGAGCCATCGCGTCGGCAAATATTCACACGAAGTGAATCTCCCGGTCGCGAGACGGAGTGAGCCATCCTGTGCATGTTCCGAGTTGATGTAGGCTGTTGAGATGTTGTTACATGGCGGCTGGACTTAGGAGGTTTACTTTCCTGGGTGGTGGGATCATCTTATGATCTAATATGGAAAGGGATCCTATCGTCAGGAGATCCGTTGGAGAACATGACTATGGAATATCGACCATTCGGGAACACAGGAATCCACGTGTCAGCGATCGGTTTTGGCTGTTGGGAGATCGGTGGAGGCTACGGCTCAATCGAGGAGGAGCAGTTCATTCAAGCGGTGCATCGCGCATTGGATCTCGGGGTCAATTGCTTTGATACCGCCGAAGCCTATGGCTTCGGCGCATCCGAAAAGTCGTTGGCCAAGGCACTTGGTGCTCGCCGCAAAGAGGCCGTGGTCGTGACAAAGTTTGGCATTGGCTACAAAGAGGCACCAAATTTTCGAGACAGTGGTCGAGCGCGAGCAATGGCGTCGATAGAGAAGAGTTTACAGAATCTAAATACCGATTATGTCGATGTCTACATGGTGCATTGGCCGGATGCAAACACACCGTTAGATGAAACCTTACGTGCTCTCGACGATATCGTGAAACAAGGGAAAGCTCGCGCGGTTGGCATTTCCAACTTTCGACTTGAGCAGATCAAAACGAGTATGCACACGCGCCGAGTTGATGTTGCGCAGTACTGTTGGAACATTTTTGACCAGCGCATGGAGAAAGAGATTTTTCCTTATTGCAAAGAACACAATATTGGCGTTATGGCGTACGGGTCACTCGCGTATGGGCTTCTCACCGGAACTTTATCCGAGAGCACCGATTTTGGTGGTGACGATTGGCGTGCACGTCGCGGTCGCATGGGTGCGATCAATCTCTTCCAACATTTATTTGGGCCAGAATACTTCTCTCAGAACCTCAAAGTGGTGGAAGACCTTAAAGCGCTAGCAGCGAAGTACCAAAAGACCTTGCCGCAATTTGCACTGCGCTGGACATTGTCAAATCCGGTTGTGAGTACCGCTTTGGTTGGCTGCCGGAACGTCAGCGAAGTCAATGACAATCTCGGTGCGCTAGGTTGGTCGATCAGCGACGCTGATATGAAAGCGATCGACGCGAGCTGTGTGAAACATGGCGTCAACCCGAAACCGGATGTGTGGTTGGAGAGGGATTAACTCCCCTTGATGGGCAATGGCACAATATCGTGTTCGGCACTCGCTCTGCATGTATGAAGAGAGGTCCCTTCTCCCCTGCGGGGAGAAGGACAGAATGAGGGGAGAGCGCGTGGGTGTGGTTGACTGTGTAGCGCAGCGAAGTCGAAGGACGCAAATAAACAACTAATAACTCGACGTCATTGTCCTTGATGGGTTCGGAGTGAACAGAAAAGTGGGTATGTCGCTGCCTGCTTTCCGTTCGTGCGGAGCTCGTCGAAGCATGAACGGAAAATCCTGTGCCCGCTTAGCGCTCGCGCTTTGCTGCCTCCCGCAACAATTCCCACACTCGCACCACGTGCTCATGAGTCGTGGCCTGATTGCCAATCGCGACCCGGATCGCATACTGCCCGTTTAATTTGGTGTGAGAAAGGAACGCTTTGCCACTGGCGTTGACTGCGTCGATAATCGCAGTGTTGTGGACTTCGAGATCTGTCTTTCCGGTCGGCACGTGACGAAAACAGACGGTTGAGAACGGTACCGGCGCAAGCCGTTCCCACCCTGGTGTGGTATCAATTTGTGTGGCAAGCCACTGCGCCTCTTTAATGTGGCCTTCAATAATCTGCGCTAATCCATCCCTACCGTAGGCGCGAATCACCATCCACAGTTTGAGCGAGCGAAATCTTCGTCCGAGCGATAACCCATAATCCATCAAGTTGATGACATCTGATTCGTCAGTACGAAGATATTCTGCGACGAGAGAGAAGGCGCGCTTGAGATCGTCAGGTCGACGTGTGTAGAGCAAGCTGCAGTCGATCGGGGTCAGTAACCACTTGTGTGGGTTGACCAGAAACGAATCGGCACGATCGCAGCCCGCAAGCACGTGACGATGAGACGGAACCACCGCCGCTGCGCCTCCATAGGCGGCATCGACATGAAGCCAGAGTCCATAGCGCTGGCAAATGTCTGCTATTGCCGGTACTGGATCGATGCTCGTGGTTGACGTCGTTCCGACGGTGGCAACGACAGCAAGCGGTTTGACGCCAGCAGCAACATCGTCACGAATCGCTTTTTCGAGAAGGTCGGGACGCATACGAAATTCGCTGTCAGTGTCGATGTGCCGGGTCCATTGCCGACCAATGCCAAGGGCGATGGCGGCTTTGTCAATTGAACTATGCGTTTGGGTTGAACAATAGATCGCGAGTGGTAGAAGGTCGTTGCGTCCAGCCATACCGCGTTCACGAATATCAAGATTGGCGGCTTCGCGCGCCGCAGCTAAGGCATACAACGTTGAAGCTGAGGCGGTATCGGTGATCTCGCCGAACCAGTTGGTCGGTAAGCCGATCATCTCGGCGACCCATCGTAACGTACGCTGCTCCAATTCGGTTGCTGCTGGAGAGGTACGCCAGAGCATAGCATTCACATTGAGTGCGGAGGCGATCAACTCACCGACGATACCCGGTCCAGAACCGGTGATACCAAAATAGGCGAAAAACGACGGGTGATTCCAATGGGTGATACCAGGCAAGATCAACCGATCGATGTCTTTGAGAATCGTTTCGAATGACTCTCCCTGCTGTGGGGCGGATTGTGGTAGTGCTCTCGCAATTTCACCTGGAGTGACTCGCGACAGCACTGGCAGTTCTCCAACGTGCTCAAGATACGAAGCGACCCAATCGCTCGCTTCGTGGAATGCCTGACGTAATGCTTGTGGGCTCGGACCGATCTGGCTCATAGTACCTCTGTTGTTCTGGCGAGAGTGGCAGGCACTGTAGCACAGGAAGGGAGCTTTTAGAGGGAGGTTTTTATGATGGAAAAGACGAGCTCGCGTAGCCAGCTATGGTATTCGTGCACACAGCGCATGCTAAGGATTCGGGAATATCGAGAGATAAGAAAAGGAAAAAAGGGGGCGTCTCGTAGGAAACGCCCCGAGGGATTTAACTGGCCGAGATGGCGATCCGGCGCGGTTTGGCTTTCTCGGCTTTCGGTAATTCGAGTTCGAGTACGCCGTTTTTCATCCGCGCACTGATGCGTTCGGTATCGATGGTGTTCGCCAACGTGAACCGACGGGAATAGTTACCGACATTGTATTCCGTGTAGACCGGAGCAAGATTCTCGTAGTCTTTCACCTCAACTTGCCCTTCGATCGACAGCACACCTTCGTTCACATGGACCTCAATCGACTGTTCGTCGACCCCGGGCATATCTGCTCGTAACCACAAGCTGTCAGCCGTCTCATAGATGTCGACCTCTGGAACATACGTCCGTCCTGGACGCGTCGGTTCATTGTCTGTCATCTCTTGTTTTTTATAGGTAGAGAGTTTTTTGTCTGTCATAGCCTACGTGCCTCCTGCTTCTCTGTTCTGCATTCGTTACGCAGCTTTAATTTCAATCTGGCGTGGCTTTGCCTCTTCCTTCTTAGGAATACGCACGGTCAACATGCCATGTTTACACGTTGCCTCTGCCTTTGACAGGTCGAGATCGCTGGGCAACTGGAGCGAGCGAGAGAATTCCCCGCCGCTGCGTTCATGGCGATGGAAGCTGGCTCCTTCGGGTGCAGCCGTCTCGCGCTTGCCGCTGATGGTCAGGGTTCGTCCGTGACCTTCAATCGCCAGCGCCTCGGGCGCAATACCAGGGACTTCCATGCGGACAATGTAGCCTTCTTTATCGCTGAAGACGTTGGTTGGCGGAAATACCCCTCGACCTGATACTCCAAGATCAAAGCCAGCGGTGGGGCTTTCAAATGCGCGGTCGAGTTCGCGCTGGAGACTCAGCAATGCATCGAGCGGACTGAAGCGTGGAGAGAAGCGAATAAGTGCCATGTAGTGACCTCCTCATTTTCTTACTGTAACTGCCGGCGCCGGCGCTCATTGTTCCTGAAGGAAATGTAAGATCGATTCATTGAGCGTCAAGCTCTCAGTGGAAAAATTTTTTTCTCTATCTGTCGCAGCCCTCAGCGCTGAGGTTCGATACCAATGTGGAAAAGTATGGATTGTGCGATCTTTTGCTTATGTCTATACTCATGTACATAAAAGTGTGCGGAGAGACATAGCTATGGATCGTTACTTGAATGTGACCGAAGCCCGTCGCGAATTACTCGACTTAGTTGAACACCTCCAAGGGGCAGATCGCGTTGTGATCACGAAACATGGGCAGCCACGAGCGGTACTGGTCAATTGTGAACGCTATGCACTGCTCGAAGACTTAGCCTGGGTGTTACAAGATCCTGGCCGCCGTGCGGCGTTGCAACAAGGCTGGAATGAGGTACAGCGGGGACAACTGCTCCGCCCATCTCAATCATCTCTGCTCTCTGCCGCTTCGCTCCGTACTTTTACGAAGACATCTGCTCGGCGAAAGAAAAAAGCATGAGCACTTATACGCTCACGCCGCAGTTTACTCGAGACTTTCAAGCCTTGGAGCCCGATATGAGTCCAGCCGATCTGGAAATTTTCGATGCCTTACTTGCTGCTATCATTCGTAACCCACAGGCGGTACAACGCGTGCAAAGTTTCTACGATCCTCAGCATCCGAGCTGGTTGTGTCGCTCGGGACCGTTTGTTATCCACTATGCGTTTGATTCGCAGGCTGATGAAGTAACTTTTATAAACGTCTTTCGTCGTCGTTAGGAATGAGTGCGGAATGGATCTCCCAACGCTTATCCATTCGATCCTGAGCCACCTGACGCCAGCAGAACAGGCGATCTACCTGCGTCTCTGGCATCTCAGTGGAGGGCAGGGGACATGTGCTGTGCGTTACGACGACCTTGCCGCTTCGGCTCATGTCTCACGTTCGACATTGAAACGTTCCCTCAAAAGTCTCACGCGACGAAAGCTTGTGATTGTTACCTTCCAAGCAAAACGGGCAAGCATTTTCGAAGTGTTCGAGCGAGCACTGACGCCAAAACCTGCGACATTAGGAATCCACCGCCCACGTTTATACGATCTTTTTACGGAGGAAGATCGCAGTCTGTTTCTCACCTATAAGCGCAGCCTGTCTCCTGTGCATCTCAAGCAGTTAGAGGCTGAGTGTGATAACGATCCGCATGAACTGGATCGCCTCTTGTTTCATCAAGCCTTCGGTCCTGATCGTCAAAGCAAGTACGCCCATCTCTTGGAACAGGAGCCCACTTAGGGCTGTGGCAGAGGGCGGATCGCTTCGTATGGCACTTCGAGTTCAATGCCGAAGAAGGTTTTTAAAGCGCTGAGGTACGGTTGGCCTTCGCTAAGTAGTTGGTCGTACTCGTTCTCAGGAGTGAGGTGGGTGAGGGAACAGTTAAACAAGGCCACGCGACCGTTTGGACGAGGCAGTGCAGCAACACGGGCGAAGGTGAAGAACGATTGGGGATGCGTCGACGTGAAGTGATTGCCCAGGGCAACGTCTGCGGGAAAAACATGGCCTAAATCGAAACTGTAGAGATTGATCCACTGGCCATCTTTCTGTGATTGCAACATCATGCCGTAGGGACCAGCGTCAACCAGCTGGAAGGTCAGGCCGTCCTGGGTCGTGGGGTGATTCAGCTCGAAAGGAATGGGCGCACGCAGACCAGGACCACCAAATCCGACATCAGCGATCCATTGTCGTCCGTGAGCAGTGACGAGGATGAGTTCATGGGTGCGAGCTGTAGGTTCCCCACGTAAGTGTACGCGAGCGAGGAGAGGGCGTGCGTCGAAGCCAAAAGCCTGCAAGGCCATGAGGAACAAACCGTTCAATTCAAAGCAGTAGCTGTCGAGTCTCATGACATCGCGTACTCATTTTTGTGCAAAAATCCAAGAAATTCGACGAATTCTTAGTGCGCGATGTTATGAGACCTGACAAGTAGCCACCGCGTTGGTGGCGGACCAGTTTGTCGAATAGGGCAGTCGGATCGAGGTTGATGCCACGTCCCAATAAGATATCGAAGTTCTCGAAGGGAATGGTATACGCCTGGGCACGATGGAGAGCTTCGAGGCGATCTTCGGTTGCCTGGACTGGTCCGGTGTAGTGCAGACGTTCTAAGTACGGGTCAAGCGCGAATACTTCTTTGTTCATATCGTTTCCGTTCTATTTTTTTCTTTCCCTCGCCAGTCCTCAATCAGACCTGAGAACATTCGTACACGTTACACTCCAGACTCCACATCGTGTCATTCTAAGCGCAGCGAAGAATCTCTCAGAGAGACCCTTCGTTTCACTCAGGGTGACAGCGCGAGGGTGCCAATCTTTTATGGTCCGATTTAGTACCGTGTCTCATAACTTCGTGAGCAGTCGTAGGGTGTGCGAAGCGCGCCAACTGACTGGCGCGTGGTACGCGCCCTACGATTTCACCACTAATGAACTTGCGAGACACGGTACGAGAGAGGGCCAGGGGTGAGGTCCTCCTAATTGAACCGCACATACTCAAAGTCCACGGGCTTGCCTTTGATGCCAGAGGCCGGTGGCGCAATCCAGTTGGCAAATTTTCCAGGCGCAACGACACGCCCCATCAGCGAGGTTGCATATGCACGGTCTTCGTCAGTTGGCAGCCAGTTCCTGGCGTTTGCATTCCATTCAGCATCTGAAACCACGCGTCCGTCAGGTGCGATGCGTAAAGACGCGAAACTACCGATGCGTCGATTGAAAGCTTTATGTGGGACCTGCAAGCGAGTCTCAACCCCATTGCGTTCCAATACTTTATTCCAGCGTGTCACGCCGCGAATCGAATCTTTGATAAAGTCGTCGCGTAGCCGTTCGTTGAGCGACACGAGCGCTGGTACGTGTTTTTCAACGAGCTGACCGTTCACGACATCAAGAATCGGATAGGTCGCATCCTTTAAGAGATGATCATCACTGATCTTGGTTTCGTCGTAACGCCCTTTGATGCCGCTGGTGTAAAAGGTGGCAGCGTTTGACGATTGGTCAGCACCGAACAGATCGAGCGTGACGCTGTAATGGAAGTTGAGGTAGCGTTGCAGCGTTTCGAGGTCGATCACGCCTAGCGCGCGCAACTTATCTGGCGCGTCGGTCGCGTGTTGGCGCATAACTTCACAGGTGCGTTGCACCACTCGGGCAATACCGGACTCACCAACGAACATGTGATGCGCTTCCTCGGTCAACATGAACTGGGTGGTGCGTGCGAGAGGGTCGAATCCTGATTCGGCGAGAGCGCAGAGCTGGAACTTGCCGTCACGATCGGTGAAATAGGTAAACATATAAAAGGCTAGCCAGTCCGGCGTCTTTTCATTGAAGGCACCCAAGATGCGAGGATTGTCGGCGTTGCCGGAGCGTCGTTCAAGCAAGGCCTCGGCTTCTTCGCGCCCGTCACGGCCAAAGTAACGGTGTAATAAGTACACCATCGCCCATAAATGGCGGCCTTCTTCGACGTTTACCTGAAAGAGGTTGCGCAAGTCATAGAGCGAAGGTGCGGTCAGGCCGAGATACCGCTGTTGTTCAACCGAGGCGGGTTCGGTATCACCCTGAGTGACAACGATGCGACGAAGCGTTGCCCGATGTTCTCCTGGTACATCCTGCCAGGCGGGTTCGCCTTTGTGTTCGCCAAAGTTGACTTTCCGATCCTCCTCCTGCGGCGCAAGAAAGATTCCCCAGCGATACTCCGGCATTTTGACATAGTCGAAGTGTGCCCACCCAGAGGCATCAGCGCTCACGGCCGTGCGCAAATAAATATCATCTTGCTGTGCCCCTTCAGGACCGACCTCTTGCCACCACTTGAGATAGTTTGGTTGCCAACGCTCAAGGGCGCGTTGCAAGGTCTTGTCCGTTGAGAGATGAACGTTGTTCGGAATTTTTTCGCCGTAATCGATGCTCATGGTAAGCTCCTAAACAGTTTTCCGTGGTCAGTATTCAGTCGTCAGTAGAAAAAGACATTGCACTTTCTCGGACTCCGAACTTCGAACGATTTGCGACTCTGAACTTTTCTAGACCCTGGACCCTGGACTTCCTTGGACTCTGGACTGCTTTAAACACGTTCCCAACTAAACTTTGCCTTATTCCCAGTCCCATACACTTTCAATGCACCCAACTCGCCGACGGCATTGGGGCGAAGGAAGATCCAGTTCTGCCAAGCCGAAAGGCGACCAAAGATACGCGACTCCATGGTCTCTGCTCCGCCGAAGCGTAGGTTGGCTTCCATACCAGTAAGGGCATCCGGCGAAAGGCTGGCACGTTCTTCGAGCGCAATACGAATCTCGTCATCCCAATCGAGTTCATCGGGTGCCGCTGTGACTAAGCCAAGTTCTGAGGCTTCTGTTGGATCAAGCGGGTGACCAATTGCAGCACGAGCCTGGTCGAGCACAACGGCATCGTAGCTGAAGCGGCGCTCTAAGCGCGACTGATGTGTCACCATTGGATAGGTGCCAAAGTTTAGTGGTGAAAGATGAAGATGCGTAGCCGAACCTTCTTCTTCGCTATTCAGCATGTAAATACGATCGGCTACCAGGGCGAGTTCTAGTAACGTACCCGCGAAGCAAGAACCTGGCTCAACCAAAGCGAACAATGTGCGTGACGAGACCTCGAGTCGAGCTAACGTGCGTCGCAGCATGCCAATCACTTCGCGAACGAACCAATGCGCTCGATGTTGGTCAAGCGTCGCATCAACTGCCAGAGCGTGTTCAGCATCTCCTTGCGTTTTCAGGAGCCAGGTCCCAATTTCTAATTCATTCGTCCGCAGCATGAGGATCGCATCGTCCAGTTCTCGTGCCATCTGTAACGGCCACCAGGTTGCCCCTTGTACCAGAATAGCGGCTAGCTCGGTTGGTTGTTGCTCGCGTGGTGCACTGACAGTGATCATCGCTCGTCGGCTGTTACGATCGATCTGCACGTCAACATATTCATAGTGTAGCCCTTGTGAGTCGATCGTGCGTGACAGGGGGGAAAGTGCCACGCCTTGCGCCTCGCTCGGGCGGTCACTGAACGCTGCCAGTTCAAGTGCTCGTTTTTTTGCCGAATCAACAAACTGTGCGGGCTTGGCAAGATGGTCGATTAAGCGCCACTCTTTGGCGCGTTGACCACGAATACCTTCTGAGGTCGTGCAAAAAATATCGGCATGATCATGGCGTACTTTGCGTTTGTCAATCAGACGAGTCAATCCGCCAGTACCAGGAAGGACACCCAGTATCGGAACTTCCGGTAGGCTCACGGCTGACGAACGGTCATCGACCAGCAAAATCTCATCGCAAGCGAGCGCCAACTCATACCCACCACCAGAGGTTGTCCCATTACATGCGGCGAGAAATTTGAGGCCTGAATGACGACTTGCATCCTCGACTCCGTTGCGGGTCTCGTTGGTAAATTTACAGAAGTTGACTTTCCACGCATGAGAGGATTGGCCGAGCATGAAGATGTTGGCACCCGAACAGAAGATGCGATCTCGCGCGCTGGTGAGGATAACCGTCCGTACTTCTGGATGTTCAAAGCGAATGCGCTGCAAAGCGTCATGCAGTTCGATATCCACGCCGAGATCATAGGAATTCAACTTGAGCGTGTATCCTGGTCGAAGTCCGGCGTCCTCTTGAACGTCCATCGTTAAGGTTGCGATCAGGCCGTCAAAGCTCAGTCGCCAATGCCGATAGCGCTCCGGATGAGTTTGATAATCGACAAACGGTGGGGACGACTCCACCGGTACTTCCTGTGCTGCAGTTCCCATGCGGTTTCTCCTGTTGTTACGTAAAGCGTAAAACGTAAAGGGCAACAAAAGCTCTGTTTCTCCCGTCCTTTTACGTTTTACATATTTACGTTTTACGCTTTACGTCCCGCGTCAGGCATAACTACGGGGAATTATATTTCTCACCGGCATATTCTGCCAGTAGCATCGTCGGGCATAGTTGTGATTTGGCTGTTGCTTGTCTAAAGAAGGAGGGGCTGAAGCTCATGGAGAGAAACTGTGCAGGAGGGTAGGGTGCCTATTCCAGACATTCCGGAGTCATTCAACGCGACGACAGCGTTCGTCGATCGACATCTCAGCGCAGGTCGCGGCGACCACGTGGCGCTGTGGACGGGTGAACAGAAAATTACCTACGCGCAGCTAGCGGAGAACGTCAATCGCGCAGGGAATGCACTGCGTCGACTCGGCGTGCGGCCTGAGGAACGCATCTTATTGGTGGTGTTGGACTCACCAGAATTTGTCTATGCCTTCTGGGGGGCGATCAAGATTGGTGCGGTTCCGGTGCCAGTTAATACGTTCATGCGTGGCGATGAGTACGCCTATATGCTCGACGATAGTCGTGCCTCTGTCGTACTTGCCTCTGGGGAGGTGTGGCCTAGTGTCGCTCCAGTTGCAGCCCAATCGCGGTGGCTCCGACATCGTGTGGTCATTGGTGCCGCTGAGGGAGCACTCTCGTTTGCTGAGCTGATGAGTCGCGAGTCTCCGTCACTTGCAGCAGAATTCACTCATCGGGATGACCCAGCGTTGTGGCTCTATAGCTCTGGCTCAACAGGGATGCCGAAGGGAGTTGTCCACCAACATCGCGACTTGGTGTTCTGTTGCGAGACGTATGGGAGTGAGGTGCTTGCTATCACTTCAGATGATGTGACGTTCGCTGCGCCGCGCCTTTTCTTTGCCTATGGGCTTGGTGGGGGAATGTATTTTGCCCTGTATGCGGGAGCAACTGCAGTATTGGTGCCTGAACGTCCAACGCCTGATAGTGTATTTGCCGCTCTGAGTCGGTATCGACCGACGCTTTTCTTTGGGGTCCCGACGTTATATGCGGCGATGCTGCAGGCCTCAGAGAGTGAGAAACAATATGACCTTTCCAGTCTGCGGCTATGTCTCTCTGCAGGCGAGCCGCTACCGAGCGAGCTCTTCTTGCGTTGGCGCGAGCGCTTTGGGGTAGAAATCCTCGATGGCATTGGTTCGACGGAGATTCTGCATATCTTTCTGTCCAATCGTGCCGGGCTCGTTCGACCTGGCAGCTCAGGAACGCCGGTCCCTGGCTATGAACTGCGCGTCACTGATGATCAGGGGGCAGATATCTCACAAGGTGAGATCGGTGACCTTTTGGTCAAAGGCGGGAGTATCACTTCTGGTTATTGGCACAAATTGGAAGCGACGCGTCGGGCACTGCAAGGCGAATGGATTCGCACCGGCGACAAATACTACTGTGATACCGAGGGAGTCTATTGGTATTGCGGTCGTTCCGACGACATGCTTAAGGTGTCAGGGCAGTGGGTCTCGCCTGCAGAAGTTGAAGGGCTATTATTTCAACATCCAGCAGTGCTCGAAGCCGCAGTCGTCGGCTGGGAAGATGAGCATAAGTTGGTGAAACCGAAAGCGTTTGTGGTGCTGAAACACGGGCAGACTGCTTCTCTCGCACTGGCGCAAGAGTTACAAGTCTTCGTGCGCGAGCGTACCCTACCACACAAGTACCCGCGCTGGGTGGAGTTTGTTGCTGAGTTGCCGAAAACGGCGACCGGAAAGATTCAACGGTATAAGTTACGGACGACGTAAGCGTCGTGAGATCAGGATGTTATGAAAAGTCGTAAGAACGTAGGGATATGGAGAGTCCTGGTTGCTACCATCCTCATGAATTTTGTGGCTTCAGCAGGCGTTCTTATTGAGGAATGGGATAGGATGGCTTTCGCGCAAGTGATCTCTGATGAAGCCCAGAAAAAGATTCAAGCGCGCGCCGCGATGGTGACAGCAGAGGAACTTTATGGTCACAAAGAGTATGACAAAGCGATCGAGCAATGGCGCGAGGCGATCCGGCTTGATCCGAGCCTTGCGCGTGCGCATCTCGACTTAGGGATGGCCTTACGTGGCAGAGGAAAAGTTGCTGAAGCGGTTCCTCTGCTGCGGGAAGCCGTCCGTCTCGACCCGAAGAATGGCAGTGCACATGCTGATCTCGGTGATGCCTTACAAGAGCAAGGAGATCTTGATGGCGCATTGGCTGCTTACCATGCTGCGCTTGCCTTAGTGCCGCGGTCCGCGCCGTTGCGCAATAATCTTGGGTACGTGTTAGTGCGCAAAGGGGACGTGGACGGCGCGATTGCCGAGTGGCGTGAGGCTGCCCGTCTCGATCCCAAATATCCACCGGCCCATGTGAACCTGGCTGAGGCGCTCGAAACGAAAGGTGATATTCAGGGTGCCATTGTCTCCTATGAGCGGTTTCTCGATGTTGTCCCGCTGGGGGCGAATGTTGACGAAGTACGCGAACGTCTGACCAACCTCAAAGCTGGAACCAAGTCACAACCTGCACCGGAAAAGCGGTAGCCACTCTCATCTCGCAGTACTCGTTGTATCTGATGGAGGCCAGTCTTGCTCTCGGACCGGAGTTTCCTCGTTAGAACAAGGTATGTACACTGCGGGAGATATACAAAAGAGGAGACGAACTCGATGCCAATTCATGACAACCTGTCAGCTCCTGACGTGATTGCCGACCCATATCCGTACTTTCATCAACTCCGTGCTGAAGATCCCGTCCATTGGAACCCGCAGTGGGGAGGGTGGATTCTCACGCGCTATGATGATGTCCAAGCCTCTTTCCAAGATCGCCGTCTATCTGCTGATCGCATGTCGCCGTTTATGGCTGGCTTAAAGAAGGCGGAGGCGCAGGAACTGCAACCGAGCTATCAAATCTTTTCCAAGTGGATGGTGTTTACTGATCCCCCCCAACATACGCGCCTGCGGATGTTGGTGAACAAGGCGTTCACCCCACGTCGTGTGGAAGGGTTGCGTCCGCGGATTCAGGCAGTTGTTGATGAGCTGTTGGATCGCGTCATCCCTGCTGGCCAAATGGAATTGATCCATGACTTTGCGTATCTGTTACCGGTGACGGTGATTGCTGAGTTGCTTGGAGTTCCGGCCAGAGACCACGAAAATATTAAGAAATGGTCGGATGAGATTACCCTTTTCATTTTTGGCGCGATTGGCGTACCGGATCGTCGTCAACGAGCCCAGCTCGCGATGGTGGAAATGGCGAAGTACCTCAAGGCGGTGATCGCTGAACGTCGACAGCAACCACAAGATGATCTGATTAGCGCCTTGATTGCGGCGCAGGAGCAAGATGATGCACTGACCGATGATGAAATCGTGAGTACCTGTTCCCTCGTCTTGTTTGGTGGGCATGAGACCACGACCAATTTGATTTCTAGTAGTGTGCATGCGTTATTGAAGAACCCCGCACAAAAGCAAAAGCTGACCGAGAATCCAGATCTCATCTCCACGGCAGTGGAAGAGTTTCTCCGCTACGATGGTCCGTCAAAATCGATGGTCCGGCTTGCGCTCGAAGACTTTGAGCTACGCGGCAAACAGATCAAGAAAGGCCAGCGATTACTGCTGTTCCAGTCGGCGGCCAACCATGACCCTGAGCGGTTTCCTGATCCTGATAGTTTAGATGTTGCTCGTCAGCCCAATCCGCATGTTGCCTTCGGCTATGGCATTCACTTCTGTTTAGGTGCCCCGCTCGCGCGTATTGAAACCGCTATCACCGTCAATACGATTCTCCGGCGGTTACCAAAACTACGACTCGCCACCGACACGCTTGAATGGCACCCGACGATCGTCAGTCGCGCGCTAAAAACGCTACCGGTCGCGTTTTCCTGATGCTGAGGTGTCTATGCGCCGTCTGCGTATTGTAGTGGATCACAACAAGTGTGTGGGCTCGACCATGTGCATCAACATCGCACGGGCAACGTTTGCTCTTGACGGTGAGGGGAAATCCTCGGTGGTCAATTCACAAGGTGACACAGAGGAAAAGATTCTCGAAGCGGCAGAGAGTTGTCCGGTCAGCGCGATTATGATTGAAGATGCCGAGACTGGTGAGTCACTGTTTCCGTAGCAGGAGCATTCAGCTTTCAGCGGCCAACTCTCAGTCAACAGGAGAAGCAATCAGCGACCAGTAGTAAGCCGTCAGCCACGAGAGTAAAACTGGACAATTCTCTAACAAAGCTGAGGGCTGAACGCTGACGTAGTCAAACAGGAGACCCCTCTATGAGCCGCTTAGGCTTAGTTCCGCGTGAGCAACTCGATGCTGAATTGCGGACAACGTTGGAAGCGTTTGAACGGGCCTGTCCGGACTTTAACCCTGCCGTCTTCCAGGCGATGGGCCAGAATCCTGCATTGAGCAATGCCTTTTATCGTTTCTATATTCCGACGCGTCTTCATGGGTTGCTCGACAGTCGCCTCAAGGAATTGATCCGCCTCAAAATTGCCGAGTTGAACGCGTGCCGCACCTGACAACGCTCGCGCACTGCACAGGCTGTGCAGGATGGAGTAACTGACATGTTGGTTGCGGCGTTGTGTGATTATGAAAATCACCCTGAGTTTTCCTCGCGTGAGAAGCTCGCGCTCCGTTTTGCTGAACGGATGGCTCTGAACCATCAGTCAATTGATGACACCTTCTTCCAGGATTTACGACAGGAATTTAGCCAGGCTGAGATTATCGAACTTGGCATGATGACGGGGTTGTTCATTGGCTATGGCCGCTTGCTGGCAGTGTTGGATTTGGAAACAGCGACGACAACAAAACTGAAGTGACAGGGACTTATAACGGCTTTTCTGTCACTTTCACAGGCATGCCGTCACGCAAGTCACCCGGACCTGAGAGCACTAGTGCTTCTCCACCATCGAGACCGTTTTGAATCTGCAGCGTATCCCCAAAAGCTTCTCCGACACGTACAGACACTTTCACTATCTGTTGGTTGCGGACCAGCCAGACGAAGGTTTGCTCGCCACTACCACGGATCGCGTTCTTGGGAATCACGACTCGCGGTGCACTCCCATTATTCTTCATCGGTTCGGCGAGAAAGTTGATGCGAATTGACATGTCGGGACGCAGATACTCGTCCGCTTTCGTCAGCTTCACTTCGACCTTGAGCGTGCCTTTTTGACGATTCGCTTGTGGATAGATTTTCACAACCTGTGCAGGATATTTTCGGTCAGGATAGGCATCAGGTATAATGTCAGTCTTTTGCCCCATGCGCACGTGGCGGAAATCGACCTCGTTAATATCTACTTCGCCGCGTAAGTCATTCAGGTTGGCGATACGGATGAGATCTCCCGCTCCGGCAAACCCTCCTGGAACGGCGATTTCTCCGACCTCCTTGAGCTTCGCGAGCACGACCCCATTCATCGGAGCAATCAGCTTCGTGTAGTCGAGGTTCACCCGTGCTGATGTGACCTCAGCCTCATTTTGGCGAACGGTCGCGTGTGCTACCGCACGTTCGTTCTCTGCGACATCCAATTGTTGCGTGGCGATGAGGCCACGCTCGTGCAGGTCTTTCATCCGTTGCGCCTGCTTGTGTTTGAGCGTGAGATTCGCCTGAGCTAACTCTAAATTTGCCGTTGCTCTCCGTAACGCCGCTTGGTAGTCGCGATGATCAAGACGGACGAGAACTTGTCCTTTGCGTACGACATCGCCTTCCTGCACTTCATACGCGTCGATGCGACCCGGAACACGTACGCCGATTGAGATATAGCGATCACCCGTCACAATATATCCAGCCCCCGAGAGCACCGGACCAGAGACCGGAGTCGTAGCGCCAATAAGTTGGGCGTAGACAACTTGCACTGCTGGTGGCTGCCCGAGCGTCATGCGATACAACCACACTGCGGCACCGCCGATTGTTCCAGCAAGGAGGGGAACAAACACGAGCCACCACACCCACGCGCGCGAACGAGTCTGTCGCGCTGACGGGTCGATGCGCAGGCTGTGCAGGTCTGTCTCAGTGCGAGGAGGTTCCATGTCGTGTGAATGAAAAATTAAAAATTAAGTGTCGAGTCTCATGACATCGCGTACTCATTTTTGTGCAAAAATCCAAGAAATTCGACGAATTCTTAGTGCGCGATGTTATGAGACCTGACAATTAAGAATTAAAAATTTTGGAGGGAAAGACTGAGGCGCGAACAGCAACAGTCAATGGTCTGCTCTTCATCTGCATGCTCAATTCTTCATTGTTTTACCCTCGTCGCAGTGCTTCGGTCACTTGTAGTTTCGCTGCTCGGCGCGCGGGGAAGAAGCCGCCGATGAGGCCCATTGCTACTGCGAGACCGAAGGCGATGAGTAATGACACGGCAGAGACACGTAGGGTTACCACCGCAGTGGAGAACGACGGCAGTTGAAATGCGACGCCCTGCATGAATCGATTCACCAACTCGACGGCTCCTATTCCCAGAATTACGCCAATGACATAACCGAGCAACGCCAGGCATAACGATTCACTGACGAAAGAAACCAGAATAGAACCACGACTGAACCCGAGCGCACGTAGGGTACCAATTTCCGCCGTACGATGAGCGACTGCAGCGAACATCGTATTCATCGCACCGAAGATTGCGCCGGTTCCCATAATGATCGCCAGCAGGATCGTTAGTGCATACAACGCTTTGGCTCCTTCGGCTTGTTCTTCGTAGTAGACGATTTCCGGCTTGGCATCGAGCGAAATACGCGGGTCCTCGGCGATGCGGCGGACCAGCGTTTCCTGGTCTGCTCCGGAAGCTGTGACTAATCGCACTCCTGAGCAACCAGCGGCATTCCCGTCCTTGAATAAATCACCAACATCGATCCACACCTCTGACTCGAAGGCTGAACCGTCAGCGGCAAAGAGCCCGACAATTTTCCATGCCCGATCCCCGAAACTGAGGGTTTCGCCAAGGCCAAGACCTTGATAACGCTGCGAAGCCGCTACGCCTACGACCGCCTCGCGCACTGCTGGAGTTGGTGCCCGGCCCTCAACGATGCGCAAATTATCATGCACCAGGAAACCCATCGGGGTCACGCCCCGGACGAGGACCATTTCTTTTCCGCCCTTTTTGGTGGGTAATTGTGGTTGAGAAATGAACTCGGGGGACACTAACGGTTCTCCCGTTGGGGTCTGGGCGACACCGGGAAGATAGCGCAAGGCTTGCACGGCCTCGCGTGAAACAAAGCTCATGACGTCGCTGGTGGCGCCTTTGCGCATGGCGATCAACTGGTTTGGGTCTCCGGCGGAGATCAACATTTGTCGCAGGCCAGAAACGAGCGAGAGCAGGAGAATGGTGACGAGCACAACTAGTGCGATGCCGCCCGCTGTCGCTAGCGTCGTCATCTTGCGCACGAGTAAGTTACGGAAGTTGTATTTGAGGGGAACACTCATGGCTTCGCCAATTAAGAATTAAAAATCAAGAATGAAGAATGAAGAATGAAGAATGAAGAATGAAAAAGAGTGAGAAGAGAGTTCTCTTCATCTTAGAATTTTACATTTTACATTATCTTCAGGTGATTTGTCGTAATGCTGTCGCTACGTTCAACCGTGCCGCGCCACGTGAGGGAATCACTCCCGACAAGATGCCGACAAACAGAGCGATAAATATGCCCTGAATCATGACCGACACCGGCATTAGAAACAGCGAGAGTGGACCCAGAAACGGAGACCAGGAGCTTTTTCCAGCATTGAGGATGAGGTACGCCGGCAAGGCGCCCAACAGACCACCTAAGCTCGCAATTAAGAGTGCTTCGCTCAGGAGCAAGGAAAAAATCGTGCGCCGAGGAAATCCGATGGTCTTCAGCGCTGCCACTTCGCTGATCCGTTCTCGTACGCTCATCGCCGCGGTGTTCGCAGCAATCAGGATAATCGCGGCGACTACGAGGAAGCGGACGAACATAATCACCTGAATAATACCGTCGAATGAGCTCAAGTAGGCTGCTGTAAACGCGTACTGTGTCTCTGTCAGCGTTGGGTGAGACGAATTGCGAAATTGTTCATCAATTGCAGTGCTCACGCTTGAGAGATTCTCCGGCGCGTCGACCATCACGACCAACTGGCTAATCCAACCAGTTGCGCCCAAGTTTTCATAAGGACGCAGTGCCTCCTCAAAATACTCGCGTTGGAACAGGAAGAGAGTTGAGGACATTGGGCTCACGTCAGGAATGGTGCCGACGATTTTGAAGGTCAAGCTGATGTTAAACCAGACGCTATTACGCAGGGTGACTTCGTCGCCAACTTTCCAGCCGAATTTCTCCATCGTGCGAATGCCAATCAGCGCGCCATTGCGAGTTTTCTGAAATAGGGCCAGTTCTGTTGGATTAAATTGGTACTCACCCAGTGTCTCACCGAAGGTGCTGGTATCTACAGCATAGCTGGGAAAGAAGTCCTTCGCCTCTGTGTAGATGCCCCCGAACCAGGTCAGATGCGTGACTCCCTCGACGTGGGCAATGCCGCGAACACGCTGAGCGTACGCGACTGGGAGATTCTCGTACGCAATCCCATACTTGTGGTGCACAACGAGCCGTCGGCCATGAGACGAGCCTGAAAGAATCGAATCCCGCACTGACGGAAGCGTCATCACCGCGCACACGAGGAAAATAGAAAACGCAATCGCGAGTGTCGTGAGAAGCGTCCGCGTGCGATTGCGCCCAAGATTGCGTCGAATGAGAGTCCAGGTGCTCATATGAGAAAATGCAAAATGGAGAATGAAAACAACGAAAAGAACTAGCGAACAACAAGGCAATGGATATTTTCTGGTCTTCAATTTTTAATTTTTCATTCTTAATTCTTCATTCTTTGCCTCTCCGTTCACCAACACGCCTTTATCCAGGTGAAACGTCTGATCCACATAGCGCTGCGCTCGCGGATCGTGCGTAACCATGACGATGGTCTTATGAAACTCGTTCTTCAAGCGGCGTAACAGGTCGAGAATGTCGTAGGCATTTTTTGCATCTAAGTCGCCGGTTGGCTCATCTGCTACGAGTAGGGCAGGATCGACGACAATCGCTCGTGCAATCGCCACGCGTTGTTGCTCACCACCGGATAGCTGGTTTGGACGATGATGTTTCCGCTCAGTTAGCCCGACGATATTCAAGGCGGTCTCTACATGTTTGCGGCGGTCGGATTTCGACAAGCGTGTGAGGAGCAAAGGCACTTCAACATTCTCGGCAGCACTGAGGACGGGAAGCAAGTTATAGAACTGAAACACAAACCCTACGTGCGCTGCGCGCCACGCCGCGAGTTGGTTTTCACTCATCCCACTGACGTTTTGCCCATCGACGAGAATGTTCCCGGAAGAAGGTTGATCCAGTCCAGCGATGAGGTTCAGCAGTGTCGACTTTCCCGAGCCAGAAGGCCCCATCAGTGCCGCAAAAGTCCCATCTGGAATCTGTAAGTTGACTCCTTCGAGTGCATGCACTTCATCGGCGCCACGACGATAGATGCGCGAGACCTGATTGACCGCGATCATGGCAGAATCCCCTCTATCAACGTCTATACTCGTGTAGCCCTAAAGGTGACAACACTCTTGTTGAGTGTTGTCGACGACAGAGAGGGTAAAGAGAGAAAGGGCGGTTTTACATCCCCCTGTTCGCTTCACTACGGTAACGACATACCGCACCAGTTTCAATCCGTGTAGCGAGATATTGCCCGACGACTGGATTGGCAGCAGCGACTTGCGCAAGCGCACGTTTGACCGCTTTTCTGACTGCCGTACGAGCCCGCTCTGGTACATCAGCAAAGGATCGCGTTCGTCCTCCGAGACCGATGGCACACGCAAGCTCGTGCGTAAGTGTATCAAGTTCGTCTTGTTCTTCCGACAGGAGCACTGGTTGTTGCCTGAGCGTGCAAATGCGTTCCCGTACCGCAGGCAGAGTCTTGGTATCCATAACTTCCTGGCCACCATTGATAGGCGGTGCGGTTCCCTCGTCGATAACGAGCGTGACCGCTGCTATATCCTGATCGGGCGCCGTGACAAGCCGGGCGATATAGCGCATACCAACTAAGTCCGGAACGGTTGCTACGTGTTCGCCCAGTGCGATACGCCAACCGCCTTGTGGTGCAGACGTAACACTGACCGAAGGTATGGATACTGAACGAGTTTCTCGTAAGGCGACCAGGGCCTGCTGCCAGCGTGCAACCAGACCATTCATTCCCAAGGCGGTGCCTTCTGCTATTGCTTCAGTCATGAGCACGCGCCCACGCGATTCATCCCCAGTGCTGCCACGCTGGAGGAGCGCTAATGCGAGTTCCGCTCGAGCTTGCGTTGCCGCTGGTCGATGCCCGAGGCGCTCGTTCGCTGCAATTGCTGACTCAAAGTGTTCTATGGCGAGGTCAATCTGTCCACAGGCTAACGCAGCAACACCTAACGGACGGTGAGCAGAACCGAAGCACACAACCGCCAGGGAAGCCATGATCGGCAAGTCCGCATAGGGCAAGAGTGCAGCATAGGCGGCGTGGGCTATCTGTTTGTCCTTGAGTGCTGCGGCAATGTCGATGATGGCTTGCATGGTCAGCAACCAGGAACTCGTAGGTACGATGCTCTCGAGACCATCGCGCTTCACACGCTCTAATATCGCCCGAGCTTGATGAAGATCTCCTCGCCGTAGCGCGAATAACGCAGCAGCCATAGTAAAGGATTGATCACGCTCGGTGACGACAGGCGAGGCTGCTACTGATGCGGCAAGGTCAGCGAGTTCTGTTTCGCGTCCTTGAAAGAAGCGAATCGCTGCTAAATGTGCGCCATAGTACGCTAACGCATCAGCATCGCCAGCTTCAGTGCCGAGCGCATAACAGGCGGTTGCCGCCTCCTCGGCTTGGGCGAATTGGCCGGCGCGGATGGCAAGCATGACTTCCATCGCCTGCACGATGAACAGAATGCTCTGACAGCGCAACGTGTCTGCACGCAAGCGGAGTTCTGTCAGTGCGATAGTGGCTGAAGGGTCGGCAAGCAAGAATAAATCCGCAGCGCGCCAGCAGAGACCCATCAAGGAGAGGAGTTTGTCGTGAGCGTTTGCGGCTGTAGCGATCAGCTCGTTTGCGACAGCAAGCCGAGGTTTCGCGTGTGCTGGGGTGAGGAGGGTGTGGTGATACAGAGACAAGGCTTCAGCAAGTGCACGGGCGTCACCGGTGCTACGAGTAGCATGTACCGCTTCGCCGACTGCATCTTCTGATCCGCCGCGGTACACACTCTCGGCGGCGAGTCGAACGGAGAGTCGCGCACGGAGCACGGCAGCGTCAGCAGGAAGAGCCTCACACGCACGACGTTGGAGCGCACTGACGCGCTCTGCTTCTTCAGTGAGGCGATGCTCCCGTACCCATACGCCCCCAAGACCTAATGCCGCACGTGCTAAAGTTGATACATCATTTTCAAATTCGGCAAGTTGCGCGGCGCGGTGAAACAGTGGGCGTGCTTCGGCAAGGAGTCCACACGCCAGAACTGCTTCCGCATGCTCGACTATCAGAGTGGAAAATGGTCCTGGGAGTGCGGCTGCATCGTGAAGTTCAATCGCTCGCCCAAGGAGACTCGTCGCTTGTTCGAAGTCATCTGCTCCTTGCAACACCACCGCTGCCTCACGGGCGATGTGGACGGCGGTAAGGGCATCCTCTGTAGAACGTCGAGCGGCAGTGAACGCGTGGGAGACACGACGCAGGACACGGTCTGGTGCTGAGCCAGTCAAGAGCTTTGCAGCGCGAGCGTGCACAGCGAGACTTTCGTGCGGCTCAAGCGTCGTCAGAGTCGTGTTGCGCAGCCGTTCATCAGCAAAACGGAAACGATCTCCGCGCTGCTCGATTAAAATTCCCACGGCCACCGCGCGTGTGAACGTGATAGCGACCTCTTGCGGGGGAATGGTGGCGACACGAGCGACTTCATGCACAGAGACTTCCATGCCAAGCAGTGCCGCGATGCTCAGGAGTTGTTGTTCTGGTTCCGAGAAATGCCTGATCCCACTGGTCATGTCACGAGGTACACGATCGGTTAGCTTCGAGAGAGCAAGGCGGCTGACCTGTTTTGGTGGCGAATGCGATAGCGCGTTACGAGTTGTATCGACTAACCGCTTGTCGTCTTTTGTACGGAACATGAATTGAATTATCCCCCCACGGCTAGCGTGCTGTCGTTGTGCACCTTCAAGCATGAATCCCCCGCACCGCGTAGTCTACAGTGTGATGCTGTTACTGAGAACATCAGAGCAAGGTTGATACCAACTCTACCTTTGCACAAAGTCCTGAAGTAACGCGGATATTTTCTTCTCTTAGACAGAAAAAGACGACACCCCTGTCGCGACAGTTGACACTTCGTTGAGAAGTGCGACAGCCGCCGCCGCCGTCTCTGCGGCACTGTGCCGTCGCATGGCACACCCCCGTCACGCCTAAAGAGCAAAAGTCAGCAGGAGAAGAAGAATGGGCACCTTAGAAACCCGCAGGAGCGTACGAATCCGTTGGCCGTGTGCAGACTGTACTGAAGCAAGCGTCACTGCATGCTGCAGCTCACTATCTGTCTAAGACACCCTCGAACGAACAATCAATCAACCCAAGAAAGGCAAAGTAACTATGAGACTCACGCATCCGATAGCGATGAAACGTGCCGCGCTTGTCATTCCCCTGTTCCTCAGTGTCCTTGGAGGAGCAGTGTCTGTCCAAGCCGCAGCGAAGACCGAACTTGAAAATAACGGCTTTAACTGCGCCCAGGTGGGTGGCCTTCCTGGCATCAAACCGGCCACGAGGTGTGAGAAGTGTGAAACCAATCCGCAGAGCGGCACGGTGAAATGTGATGTCTTTTACTGCGATGAGGGTGGAGCCAACTGCCATCCCCAAGCGACACTTACCACGACTGATCCGCAAGATGCGGACCTTGACCACCCGCTGGTGGGGCTTGGAGACATCAATGCCGATGCGGTGGCTGATATCGCGGTGGGTGACCCTACTCATGGTCAGATCATCGTCCTTTCTGGAGCTGGAAACGGTGTGTTGGCTATCGTGAAGAGTGAAAAGCCAGACCCCCTAATGCCCTTTGGCCAGTGGTTCTCCGGGGTTGAAGATCGCGACGGTGATGGAATCACTGATCTTGTTGTTAAGGAATCAAGCGATGGTCCACTTTCACTATTCTCACCACTTAGTGGAAAGAGACTAAGCGCACGAAGAACTGCAGACCCTCGTTCGGAAGAAGCAGCTTTGACAGAGCCCCTGGGACAAGTTGCCGGTGATACGGTGGTCGGTGACCTCAACAAAGACGGAGTTGCTGACCTTGCGTTGGTTGATGCCACTCAAGGCCAGGTGTTGGTGTTCTCGGGAGCTGATGGTTCGCTGGTGACGATCTTACCTGTTCCTGAGTTACGCGATTCAGTGAGCACGAAGAGCCGCACCTCTACAACCAGTACGACCAGAGCTGCTTTTGCCAACACGTGCGTAGAACGAACCAAGTACGTTCAGTCGGGAAGCTGGCGAACGCTTGAAACGCTGTGGAATGCTGCTGCGCAAGGACGATTCCATACCCCCGCTGGTGCACAGATCAAAGTACGGCGTGGTGCCGGTTGGTTTGGCTGGGACACGCAGAAGCAAACCCTTGATGGCGTTAATACCAAAATTCTCTCAGTCGGCTCGTCGGTGATTCCTTCACGCATGCAGATGAAGGTTTCGCAAAGTATGTATGTCACTTACGGTTACTGCCCAGTTGGGCCGTAACTCTCCACACCGATCAGCGCGTTGCAGCATTTTCTTAGTTCTCTTCATCTACTGCCAGTAACCATGGCAACCAAAAAAACTTCGTATCGGTGTGCTGCTCCGGTAGCGTACCGGGAATAACCAAAGAAAGGAAGAATAGTCATGAAACTCACGAAAACTTTACGGATGTTCGGAATGATCGCAGCACTCATCGGTATCACGACAGTCCAGTCCTTTGCGCTACCCGCAAACGAGATCGAGACCACCTACTATTCTAACGCCAGTATGACGGACGAGGTCGGTTACTCCTTCTTGGGATGTGATGGCAGCAGGGGCAGAACCGGAAAAACCAGCAGTTTTAAGATGACAACGAAACGCGCGTGCCACTCTGGAGGATCAAATCCAGGACAGGGCCCTCTCGGGATGTGTTACACCCAGATGAATAATGGGAGCTCTAGTTGTTGCACCTTCATCTCGGGCGAGTGCCCAACCTTTGAAGGGATCATCATCACCGAAATCGGTCCCCAAAAGTAATCAATCATCACCGGTTCTCACAATAGCTGGGAGCCGGTATCTGCATCCGCTAAAGGAAGAGGGAGACATTTTGTGAACACGTACCTTTCTATGACAAACACCATTACGAGCCTTGTGCTTGCTTATTTGACCTTCATAACATCATTCACCTCGGTCGCGTTTGCAGCCGTGAACCTGCCGAATACCACTACGGTCTCCCAGACGGGAGTACTTATCGGTGGTGGAGGAGCTGGGGGCGGACAGGACCCTGGACCTGATGATCCAGCCAGTAAACCTCGTACGCCAGGGCAGCCTGTTCTGGTTGATCGCACTGCGAGTTCCATCAAGCTCAAGTGGACCGACAACTCATCTTACGAGCAAGGCTATAACCTCTACCGCGGCGCTGGCTATAGCGGTCCGTGGACGCGGATTGCCGTTTTCGGTGCTGTGCCGGGGAACACCTCAGTAATGGAGTATACCGACGTAGGGTTACCGCGAGACACGCGATACTATTACCGAGTCGGTGCGTATAACTTTTTTGGTGAGTCGTTTTCCACACCGCAAACCTTTGCGACAACTGATGGGCGCATAAAGGTCAATCGGCTGCAAGTACGTTTACGTATTGCGAATGTCTCGGACGCTGACACCGATGATGATGTTCATGTGTCGGTGAACGATTTCAATATGAACCACGGCACGTGGCTTGACTATGGGCGAGATGACTTTCAGCGTGGCGATGATTTCACTTTTGAATTGCTGCCCGAAGGTGTGTCCGATCTCAGTGACATTAATGATATCTTTATCTTCAAAACTGGTAGTGATGGTATGTGTCTCGCGGGGTTGTCCCTCCTCGTAAACGGCGGTGAAATCTATACGCAAGACTTTGGTGCGACGTCTTCTACATGCCACTGGATCGACGGCGGGAATGGCGTTGGCAATTACTTTGTGGTTGGACGCAGTACGTTACGCGCGCATCCCCTCTGGCAGAACTTTGTCGCTCCAGTGAAGATCAGTGTTCAGAAGCGAGAACTCGGTGATCTCGTCGAGGGAATCGTGGGTAATATCATTCACGATGACATCTCGCTCGATCTTCCTGTGTATATCGGGAGTGCCAATCCGTACTGGGGACAACTCCACGATGATCGCGCAGTTGAGGTGTTCCGTAGAGATACAAGCTCCGTTCGTGTCAGGTTCAACTTGGGTATTGGTCTTATTGTTGATGATCCCAGTGTGACTATAGGCTTCGCGGCGCGATTTACCGGTGTGTGTCGAACGGCGACGACTCCACCTTCCATACGTATAACTCTTGAGGAGTTCGGCGCTACACCGCGCTTTGGGGTGATTAGCCAGGCGCTTACTATAGGGCTGATCAATCTGGCAGAGAATACCGTGGCGGCCAAAATTGATCAGAGCCTCAAAGGAATGCTCCCGCAGTTTGAGCGAGACTTTCCTATCGACATCAAAGATATTGCCTGCGTCACTCCAAGTGTTGATGCTGATGGAAACGTCAACTTTACTGTCACTCAAGTGCCAAGAACTAGCGGGACGACCACTAGCGGAACGAAAGTGACAGGAACGTTCGGTACCACGGCCACAAAAACTCTAACGAGGTAATCAAGACTCGCAAAGAGTAACGCACGGAGGGTTTGCTACACGGCAAGCCCTCCGTTTTCAAACGCCTCTCCCAGCCAGAAATCCGATAGGGAATTCGCGCCGCGTGTCCTCGATTCCTATCATCAGCTGCAGACGGGGAACTCGACCGAAGGAAGGAAACAGGGATGAACACAAAACTTTCTGAAGCAGCAGCCAAAGCGATTCAGGCCATCGCTTTCAACCTCACTCTTCTCAGCCTTGGGCTGTCGAGTTCGCCCGCGCACGCAATTCCAGCGAACGAACCTCCGCAACAGGAAGATTCGCTTGACTGCTTTAGCGACTTACAGGGCGCTATTTCCAACACCCCGCAGGTCATCAACCTTGGGCAGACCGCAACTCTCCGTTGGAATGTCACGGTTCCTAGTAGCTGTACCGGCAAAGGGGTCAAGCTATATGTCAATAATCAGCTTGTGTCCTCTACCGGAAGCCAGAACATTCAACCGAGCGCTGACACGAGCTATCGGCTGCGTGCTACGTTGCCTGCGGTGCACGGCGGCGGGGAACGTACGCTGGCTACCTCCGCTATTAAAGTGAACCTGCCCCCTACAGACCCCAACCTGTCTTTCTGTCCGTCCTCGATCTATTGGGATGCCGACCGTGATGGCATTAACGACAGCAAAGAAGACTGTCTTTTGAATCACTACGCACCAGTCCTGTATATGCCGTTCGATTACGACTGGATCAAACCGGCCAACGTCGATTGGTATCTCGCGCGCACCACGCTACGCTTTCATCATAATAACTGTAGCGACGATGAGGTCCTCGCGCTTGGTGCGGTTACGCAATCGAGTCTGATTAACCAAGCTCACTCTCCTAAGGAAGGCTTTTGGGATGGGTGCGATCATAAGAATTGGGTAATACAGTCAACGTATGATCGTTTCTTCGACGAAGATCAGCACTTCTTCTTGCAAGCGCCGAACGACGCGACCCACCGCGGCAGCTCAAACCCGACGCAGTGGAAAGTGTACGGACATGTCTACAAGAATTCGATTGGCGGGCTGAACCTCCAGTATTGGTTCTTTTACCCGTACAACGATAACGTCGCATCGTTTAATCATGAGGGCGACTGGGAATCCATTATTGTACGATTAAACGGCGCGTACACAGTCAACGGTGTCTATTTTTGTGGGCATGGAGACTGCTCAACTTACAGAAGTGCAAACAACATAAGTTGGTTTGACAACACGCACCCGATCGGCTGGGTGGCAGATGGCAGTCATGCGACGTACCCGAGCGAACTGGCCTGCGACCTTGCTCCTGTCGAAGAGGAAGGAGAGCCTCTCCTGAACTGTCAAACCAAGGATGCGTACCGCTGGTTCACCTGGGCCAACGGTAAACTGGGACGGTCTGGATACCAAGGCGGAGGTGTTGTGAACGTAGGTGAAAAGAACTTTCCGCTCAATGGTCAGTTGTTCATCCGGTACTACAGCCGCTGGGGCGAACTTGGAGAAACCTCTGTAACATCAGGTCCACGCACTCCTTCGTTTCAGTCAAACTGGAAGTTAGATGCGCAGTAGCGTGTCTACCGTCTAGGCATGGCACCAGTAGAAGTTGCCAAAGTCGAACGCAGGGATTATTTCCTCACTGGCTGTGCACAAGAACGTCTTCAGTAAACACTGATCAGACTCGTAGAGCGGCCAGTTACGGAAAGTTCGCCGCGACAGTGCGCATGCAGCATGTTCCGAGATTTTCTCATCTACTTCCAGTATCACACCTCAAAGGAGACGGTTTGTGAACACGAAGTTTTTTGCAAAGCTGATCAACCTTGGCATGGTCAACTCCATGCTTTTCAGCCTCGGGCTGCAGATCACGCCTGTTCATGCACTTCCGGCAAGCACCCCTTCCAGTCAAGAGAAGGCGATTGACTGCCTGGGTGATCTGCAAGGTACGCTCTCCGTCACACCGCAGCCTATCCGTCTTTGGGAGACTGGGGCACTGCGTTGGAACGTTACCGTTCCCACTAGCTGTACTGGGGTCGGGATCAAGCTGTATGTTGATAGCCAGCTCGTTTCACCCACCGGCAGCCGCACCATTCAACCCATTGCCGATACAAGTACGAAGCTGCACGCGACATTGCCCGCTGTGTTAGGAGGTGGGAGGCGTACACTTGCAACCGCCAGTATCAAAGTTGATCTGCCCGAACCTCCGACAATCATCTCCATCTATGCGAACCATATGGAGCCCTTGCTTCTGCAGGCGCTGCGAGAAGGGAATAAGCACATCCGTATTGAAAACCATGTCGAGTTAGATTTGACCGGTTGGGAGGCTCTCCCCATCGCCGGAGGAGTGACCTTAGAGGGTGGACGGACGCCACGACACCCAGGACCACGGCTGTATACGACGATTCGCCCGGCGGTACTATTCGAAACGACCGGCGACAATATCCGTATCACCGGCGTTCGTATCGAAGGACCTGACCACGTCGGGGTAGTGCCCGATGGAGACAACAAAGGGATCGGAATCTTCGTCAGTGGCGATATCAACATTGAGATTGATAACAACGAGATCTACGGTTGGAGTCAGGCCGCAGTGCGGGTGAACGACTGCGATGGGAATGAGGGGTGTCAGCCTGGAGGGAGGATGCTTCCCTCAGAGAACCCGACCGTGGTACGCATCCACGATAACTTCATCCATCACAACCAGCATGAAGGCAGTAACGGTTATGGCGTGTCCGTGAATGCTGGGGCCTTCGTGTTAATCGAGCGCAACGTGTTCGATTGGAATCGGCACGCCATAAAAGGCGCCGGAGAAGCCGGAACCGGATACGCGGCATACCGTAATCTGGTGCTCAAGAATGGCGGATACCACGACACGTATTGCGTTCCACTCTACATTTGTCCTGGTGGAATCCCAGTCTATCATCACTACACTCATCAGTTCGACGTGCATGGCACGGACACCTGCTTTCCAGGGCATGCGAACTGCGGCGACGCCGGGCATTCGATGTTTATCCACTACAACACCTTCCTCTATACCGCTGGGAACGCGATCAAGCTGCGCGGCATTCCCGAAGAAGGGATGTTCATTGGCGCCAACGTTTTTGCCCATAATAACTGGGAGGATGCCGTGGTGGCGACCCAATTCATCGGAACGTACGCGGAACCCGGCAATGTGTTTGGTGTCGATGCCAGTACGGATCTGGGCGTCTGTGATTTCGATGGCGATAGCTTGCCCGATACCTTCATGGCGACCGGAGCGACCTGGTGGTTTTCCAGCGGTAGTGACAGACCCTGGGTGTATCTGAATACGTCAACCAAGCGTCGCTCTGAAGTGACACTGGGCCACTTCGATGGTGACAACCGTTGTGATGTCCTGGCCGACGGAGTCATCTATCCGGGAGGCAAGCCTCAGAAACTGCCGGTGAATCGTGTTCCGCTTGGAGGGGTGTTGACCAGTACGTCTCTGAGCCATTGAGGTTACTTTCATCTGGGGAGCGGTGTACGAACCGCTCCTGGTTCTTCTTTTAGTCTCTTTCCGCGTTTAGATCTCCCTTTGTTTAGCGAGACCTCACTCCTCAAACAACGGCGCTTTGGCTTTGGCGTAAGTAATCTTGCGAATTAGTTTGTCACCCTTAAAATGCAACAGATCGAGTCCACGCCATGAGGTTGGTTGGCCTTTCACTGACAGTGTACAGCGCCAACTGGCCATGACTTTCCCGGTCTCAGCATCGATAAACAGATCTTCATCGAGAAACTGCATGTTGCCAAACGTGCCGGTGAACTGTGGCGTAAACGCAGAACGAATTGCCGCGAGGCCTTGATTGTGTTTACCGTTAAACTCGTCGTAGACCGCGTCAGCGGAAAAAAACGACATGACCGCATCAAGGTCATGCCGATTAAATGCCGCCATGAAACGATTAGTGAGATCGAGGAGATGTTCTCGTTGGGTTTGCATCATACCCTCCTTACTGCAGGCACAATTAGCAATTTTGCGAGATCATGAGGAGGGGGAGTCTGTCATAGGGAGGAGCGAAAAACAGCGAAGCCATCTCTGCATAAAAACAAAGATTGCTTCGCGTAGTTTATCCTGAGCTTATCGAAGGGGTCGCAATGACGCCGGTTACGCCTTGCTCCGCGCCAATTGCTCCTTAGCGGCGGCGATCACATTGGCGGCAGTGAAACCGAACTTTTGCTGTAACTCCTTGAGTGGCGCAGAGGCACCAAACGTTCTCATGCCGATGATCTGCCCGCTCCAACCCACGTAGCGTTCCCAGCCAAAAGTTGAAGCCTGTTCGACGGCAACCCGCGCGGTGATCTCTGGCGGAAGTACGCTGACCCGGTACGCTTGATTTTGGTACTCGAAGATTTCCCACGATGGCATGCTCACTACGCGAGCGTTGATGCCTTCATTCTTGAGCTGCTCGTACGCTTGCAGGCACAACGAGACTTCACTCCCGCTTGCCAGGAGAAGCACGTCTGGTTTCCCGTTTGGCGCATCTGCCAAGACATAGGCTCCGCGAGCAACGCCAGACGCAGCTCCGTACTTGGTGCGATCAACGGTCGGCAATGCCTGTCGACTCAAGACAATCGCTGCTGGCTCGTGATGCTGTTGCATAATATACCGCCACGCTTCGACGGTTTCGTTGGCATCCGCGGGACGTAGCGTAATCAATCCCGGAATTGCGCGGAGTGATGCTAACTGCTCGATCGGTTGATGAGTGGGCCCATCTTCGCCTACGCCGATCGAGTCATGGGTGAAAATGTAAATCACTGGGATTTCCATCAAGGCGCTCAAACGGATAGCTGGGCGCGAGTAATCACTAAAGATCAAAAACCCTGACCCATAGGGGCGGACCTTGGCGAGTGACATGCCGTTGAGGATTGATGCCATGGCATGCTCACGTACGCCGAAATGAAGGTTGCGACCACCGTAGCTCTCTGCCGTGAAGTCCCCAGCCTCAGGAAACGTGAGGCGCGTTTTGGTCGAAGGGGCGAGGTCAGCGGCGCCACCGATGAGCCATGGGACGTTCTGTGCCAGCGTGTTGAGGATCTGCGCTGAGGCATCACGCCCAGCGACGCCTTTGGCATCAGTTGGAAAGGCTGGCAGATTTTTATCCCAGTCCGTTGGCAGCTGGCGACGTTGCATCTTGTAGAGTTGATCTGCCAGGTCAGGGTATCGACTTTGATAGTCCTTGAACTTGGCCATCCAGGCCTCGCGCTGTTCACGTCCACGATTGCCGATCCCTTGCTGGAAGTGGTTGTACACGCCGTCAGGGACAAGAAATTTCGCGTCTTCTGGCCATTCATAGTTCCGTTTGGTGAGTTTGATTTCTTCTTCGCCGAGGGGCTCTCCATGCGCGGCGCTGGTGTCTTGTTTGTGCGGAGCGCCGTAAGCAATGTGGCTGTCAACCATAATGAGTGTTGGACGGTCAGTGGTTTTTTGAAAAGTGGTGAACGCACGGGCGAGCATCTCCAGGTCGTTAGCATCGCCCACGCGCGTGACATTCCACCCATAGCCAATAAAACGGGTGGCGATATCATCACTGAATGCCCAACTGGTGTTACCTTCGATGGTGATCCGATTGTTGTCGTAGACCCAGCACAGATTTGATAACTGCAAGTGACCAGCGAGCGAAGCTGCTTCCCCTGAGACGCCTTCCATCATGCAGCCATCGCCGCACAGGGCATAGACGTTGTAATTGAACAGATCGAAGTCCGGACGATTGAAATACGTCGCCATCCACTTGCCAGCGATGGCCATGCCAACACTCGTGGCGACGCCTTGCCCGAGTGGACCTGTCGTGGTCTCTACACCCGAAGTCCAGCGATATTCTGGGTGGCCAGGTGTTTTACTATCAAGCTGGCGAAAGCGCTTGATGTCATCGAGCGTCACTGAGAGTTGGCCGAGTGTTTCGTATTTGGGATTGACCGCTTTCACCCCTGTGAGATGCAGCATGGAATAGAGCAACATTGAAGCGTGGCCGATGGAAAGAACAAAGCGATCGCGGTTCGGCCAGATTGGGTCATTTGGGTCGAAGCGCAGAAACTGCTGCCACAAGCTGTAGACGACCGGAGCCATCGCCATCGCAGTTCCTGGGTGCCCGGAGTTGGCCTGTTGGACGGCGTCCATTGACAGCGTACGAATTGTATTGACGGATAACTGATCGAACGATTGTGTTGGTGCCATGAGTCCCCCTTCCTCACTATCCTTTAATTATAGCAATTTGCTACGCGCTGAGTCCAATTCATGCTGTGAGAAAAAATAACTTGCCAAACGCCACCGCTGCAGCGCGATTCACTGTATGTAATTTCCAATACGAGGTGCTTGTCAACCCAACGTTCCATCCGCTAGGGTGCAACGCGAAAAAAGGAGGGACCGTGCTACACGATCATCGCGTACCACCATGCGGGCACTCTCGCTCAACGATGACGTGGAAGAGATTGCTTCACTTCGACTTGTACGTAAGTGCTGACTGATTCTTTCAAGGAGAATACATGTTTACACTTCTACCTATTGCTTCACGCATTGTTCCTGCTGTCGTCGCACTGACTTGTCTCGTCCTTGGTTCGCCAACCTTATGCGCATGGTATCGTGTTGGTGCGTAATGTGGTTTCTGGGGCACCACGGTATATCCATCAAATGGATCGCATCCGTAATAATGTTGAGGTCTTTAAGATTGCCCCGCCGTGGGGCAATCTCGATTCCCGTCACGAAGGGACGTACGACCTGACGACGACCGGTGCTTGCGGGACAACGCTCGGTGCGACCACCAGTAACGATCCCACACCAGACCTTGGCGATTTGTCGGTCGGAGGTGTTCCTGACGGGAAGCGCATTTATGTTGCCTTGCGGGGGCCATTTCCGCTGACCGTTGCCCACGCCGCAGATGGGAGTTGCCCAGGATTGGACATCATTACGCTCTCCGCAAATCGTAAGAGAGGTGCACTAACGCATGTGTTACCGACGACGGTCCTAAACTTCGGTGCAACACGAAACCTCAGCGATCCGCATGCGGCGATTGTACGTATTAAGTGACTCTCCGGTTAACGACAAAACGGAGGATCAGGAATCAGAAAACGAATGGACGAATGGGTGATTCGGTGTCAAGAGTGTTCGGCACTCGCTATGCACGTATGCAGAGGGGGCCCTTCTCCCCGCAGGGGGAGAAGGGCAGGATGAGGGGAGAAAGCGTGGGTGTGGCTCGCTGCGTAGCGCATCATCCTCACCCTAGGCCCTCTCCCTGGGAGGGAGAGCTCATAAGGGTAGGTTTTTTATCCAAGCCACAATTGGCACGGATTTCCCGTCGTGAGGAGCCGCGTGTTCGTCCTGCCCGCGCAGGCGGGCATCCAGGAGCTTCAC
Organism: Deltaproteobacteria bacterium; assembly: GCA_016874775.1. Lineage (NCBI taxonomy): Bacteria > Pseudomonadati > Myxococcota > Myxococcia > Deltaproteobacteria bacterium. Next base: position 1,467 of record VGTJ01000009.1, on the reverse strand, counting down.
CCCTGAACGATTGCGTATTCTCCCTGGATTCCCGCATTCGCGGGAATGACGTCTCGTCTTTTCTCCGCGTAAAAGCCTACCCCTAAAAGGAGGGGAGTGGCAGCTGCCGCCTGTCGGTGGTCAAGTTTTGTGCCGAACAGTATTGGATTCGGTGCAGGCTGGGATAAGCCTGTCCTGAGCCTGTCGAAGGGGCTGCAGGCCGTTCCCAGTATGATCCGCCGGGAACGCTGCGTTTATTCCGGCCTACTTTCTTGAGGTCGTGTGTCGGGTGGGCAGTGCTCTGCCACCCGACAAAAAATTCACAACTCACAACTTGCTACGACTGCAAACTTCCTCCACAACTCGATCCTGCTCCAGCCGTGCATCCGTAACAGTGAGAGTCAACCAAAATCGCTCTCTTCTGCAACGCTTGCATCAGTTCAGTCGCAGGCTTTTCACCTAAGCGAAACGGTCTGCCATTCCCGACCTTCATATCGAGCATTTGGTTGAAGTCGCAATCATAGAGATACCCATCCCACGAGATACTGACCTGGCGCCGACACATGAGGCCGTCAAGAGTTGTCGGATTAAAGGAATGCGCTAGCAATTCCATATAGGCTTCGGCTTTCCCCTCACGTTGCAGCGCATGCGCAAAGCGCGAGATGGGCATGTTGGTAATCGTGTACAGATGATTGAAAGCAATGCCAAAATTGCTGCCAAGTTCGCGTTTATAGTCCTCTTCGAGTTTTGCTTGCGGCGGGGGAAGGTGGGCTCCAACGGGATTGTAGACCAGGTTCAGCGTCAGCCCAGAGCCTTCTGAACCGTAACCAATACGGTTCAGGCGTTTTAACGCGTCAATGGATTTTTCAAAGACGCCCTGACCACGCTGCTTGGTTACGTTCTCCAGCGAATAGCAGGGTAAACTGGCGACGATTTCAACCTGTTGGTCGGCAAGGAATTGCGGCAGGTCTTCTTGACCCGGCTCAAAGAGAATCGTTAGATTGCAGCGATCAATAACATGGCGTCCTTGACGGCGATTCTGTTCGACCAGCCAACGAAACGAGGGGTTCAGCTCCGGCGCTCCACCAGTGATATCCACGGTTTGTGGCGTAGCCGTGCGGATGAAGTCGAGAACCTGTTCCGCGGTCTGACGATCCATGATCTCCGTGCGTTTCGGGCCAGCCTCGACATGGCAGTGCAGGCAGGCCTGATTACACAATTTGCCAACGTTGACCTGCACGGTATCAATGGCAAGCCGGTGCAGGGGGTTTCCCTGTTGCCGGATGTGCTGGGCAAATGGAGTAACCGTTGAGAACATGCTCACCTCATGTTTGTTATGGTGCCAACGCGATTGATATATCCAGGACTTACGCTTGAGGACCACAAGTATCATTTTAGGGATATGATTACCAAGAAGCAGTACGTCGAATATTTGGTGAGCACGCCGAAGAATTGCACCTGTACGTATCTGGCCGAGCATTTGGAAGA